>DAISIS010000014.1:0-25566 GCA_036821925.1 Pirellulaceae bacterium | reverse complement strand
GATGCGAGAAGGAATCTGTTCGTCGTAACCGTAGCGATTGAAGGCACTGGGACCGGTGATTTGGTAACGAGCCTGTTTGTCGGCCATGAGAGTGTTGATGGCAGTCGCGTCGTCGGGCGTCCAGACACCGCCAAGGGGCAGCTTGGCGGGGAACAGGTAGAGGCCTTTGCGGACGTTGGCGATCATGCCGCTGCGAGCCATACGGCTGAGCAACTCCCGCTCCTGCTTGGCCGTGATGCGGAGCGCTGCCGACAGGTCGCCCGATCTGATGGCGCGGAGGTTGCGCATCTGAACGTATGCCAGAGCGGCAGATTCCAGTTGTCCAAGCTTTCGGGCCATGGCGTTATTCTATTTTCGGCAGATTGCCCGTCAAGCAATAAACCAAATATATCGTAACTGGCCCTCAGCTGACCATGCGTTGCGGCACCAGGCCGCGCTCACCATCGGCCACCAGGTGGGCACGACCCGGCGTTGGTGTTTGGCGGGCTTGCAGCGGGCACGGAAACGAAACGGGATGGGCGTGGCGAACGTGGTGGAAAAGCGCCCCCACTTCGCGCCGACGACTGCCTGGATCGGGCGCTCGAGCTGTTCGTGGAGAGCGACCAGATGGCGCTGGCGGTGGTCGATGGCTCGGCCGAGCAGCGGGTGATCGGGATTGTGCATCGAGCCGACATCTCGAGCGCTTACTTGCGGCGCGTCCACGGTACCTAGGGCTTCCCGGGGGGTGTTGATTCGCTTCCCCGCCCCGCTTTACACTGAGCCCCACCAAGTGGAATCAAGATGCAATTTGGAGTGCGACCATGGCCGTTTCGGCGGTGTTGCCAGTACACGACGGGCTTGCCAACTCTACTCGGATGTCGCTGATCTCCGGACGGGTGGCGGACCGAACGGCAGTGCAGGTTGGGGCACTGATGTTCTTTGGTGTGTTGGCGGCGCTGGCCGGTGGCCTGCTGGACCTGCACCTGCGGATTCCCGGGCATGCCATCATCCGTTCGGTGTTCCCCATGGCCCTGGGCCTGGCGCTCGTGCCCGTGCAGAGAGGCGGAACACTGATGGGCCTCAGCGCGATCGCGACCGCGTGGATGATGCGGATGTATGGCGTGGGCAGTCTGGGTGCAGGGAGCCTCACGAGTCTGGCGCTGACCGGCCCGTTCCTGGACGTGGCCCTGCTTGGCGCGCGGCGCGGCTGGCGCTTGTACCTGGGCTTCATCCTGGCCGGGCTTGCCAGCAACCTTGTGGCGTTGAGTTTGCGTGGCGGGATGAAGGCCATGACGGGGGACATGGCGGGAGGCCGTCTCATCGGTCAATGGTGGCAGCAGGCGTCCATCACATATCCGGTGTGCGGAGTTGTGGCCGGACTGCTCAGCGCTGCCGTCTGGTTCCGCTTGCAGGGCAACCGTGCCCAACGGGTGCGGAACGCTGAGGCAAGTGAGGCAGGAGCCGGTTCGGCACGACGTTCAGATCAGGTTCGCCAATAGCATTGTGAAAGAACTGGCGCGTAGCAGCAGAATAGGGGAAGACACCATGAAGAATCCGGCCCGGCGACAAGTTGCGGGAGTATGTGTGCTGGCAGCATCCGCGGTGGTGCTGTCCTTGTCGAGTGCTTCGGCTGAGCTGTTTGTGGCACAGTCGAATCGTGACAACACGATCTTTCAGAGTGGCTGGGAGAACAGCCTGGGTGGCGGAGTCACGATGTACGCCGGAAAGAACAACTCAGATTCCATTCGACGAGCGCTAATCCGTTTTGACCTGGCGGGCATTCCAGCTGGTTCGACCATCAACAGCGTGGAGCTGGAATTGGTGCTGGCAGACATCTCGGGTGGCGATACCGGTACACGTACGATCGGCCTGCACAGGCTGTTGGGCGATTGGGGTGAAGGCACAGGCGGTTGGGGAGAGGGCCCTGGCCAGACCGGGCAAGGCCGCGATCCGATTGCCGGTGAACACCCGGCTACCTGGCAATACCAGTTCTGGGATACCGACGTGTGGGTGAATCCGGGTGGGGACTTCGTTGACATGGCCAGTGCGACGGCAGCGGTCGGTACCGACGTGAACACGGCTTACCAGTGGCTTTCGACGCCGGGGCTGGTGGCCGATGTGCAGGGCTGGATCGACGCACCGTCCACCAACTTCGGCTGGTTACTGGCGGGTGATGAGAGCATCAAGGGGACGTTTCGCACGTTCTGGACCAGGGAGGCTGATCTGAAAGGAGCGGGTTACGACGCGTATGAGCCGATTCTGTCGGTCGACTACACGGTCGTCCCCGAACCCTCCGCGCTGATGTTGTTTGCTGCGGGGTCCGTGGCCTTGCTGGTCACGCGCCGCCAGACGCGGCGGCGCGCCCAGCGTCTGGGCGGGAGGGCTGAGCGTGATCTACGTCGGCATTGATGACACGGACACACTCGATTCGCCGGGCACCAATCAACTGGCCCGTGCGTTGGTCCGGCGTGTGGCGGACCAGTACCGCTGTGGGCTGATCGTGCGACACCAGCTGCTGGAAGATCCGCGTGTGCCGTGCACGAGCCACAACGGTTCGGCGTCGATTGGGTTGTGGCCGGTGGACGGCTGTTCGATTGCCTCGCTGGTGGCGGAACTGCGCGCCGTGATGTGCGATTGGCTGGTGGCCGGGAGCGATCCGGGTCTGTGTGTGGCGGAGGAGGTGCCGCCATCGGTCATCGCGTTCGGCCGCCGCTGTCAGTGCGAGCTGGTTTCTCAGCAGGCTGCGCGGGAGCTGGCGGCGCGTGAAGCGTTGCATCTCGAGGGCCTGGGCGGCACGGAAGGCGGCGTGATTGGAGCCCTGGCGGCGGTGGGGCTGGCCGCCAGCCGCAACGACGGCCGGGTCGTGCAGATCGGCCAGTGGCCAGACGACCTGGCCGGGGTTCAGGACGTTGTGCGGCTGGCCGAACGGGGCGTGGAGACGCGCTGCCTGCAGTCGGGAACGCGGCTCGTCTCCGGGCGGATCGATGTGGGGAAGCATCTCCGCCCGAACTATCGGGACGGCCGGATCGTGCTGTTCGCAGAGCCCGCAGCCGAAGACTCGGCGGCCGCATGGGTCGCGGTGCGTCTGAAGTAGGAGATCTGCAGGTGGCACCGCGGCGCGCGTTCACGCTGATCGAGCTGCTGGTGACGATCGCCGTCATCGGCATCCTCATTGCGCTGCTGCTGCCGGCAGTCCAGGCCGCGCGCGAAGCTGCCCGCCGGGCCTCCTGCAAGAGCAACCTCCGTCAGATGGGGCTGAGCCTGCAGAATTACTACGCGGCACTTCGCGTGCTGCCACCCGGTGTGCTGGGGACCAGTGGCGGCGTGTCGCAGAGCCAGTTGCTGCACACCTGGGAAGTGCTGATCCTCCCCTACGTGGAGCAGGGCAATCTGCAGGGCACTTACAGCTTCAGCCGGCGCTTCGATCATCCGGACAATGCCGCCGCCGTGCGGCAGCGTGTGCCCCTGTACCTCTGCCCGTCGATGACCGACGAACTTGTCGACAACCGGTACGGACCGAGCCACTACGCCGGCAACGGAGGCACGCGCCCCGGCCAGAACGACGGGCTGCTCTATCCGATGTCGCGCATCCGGATGGCCCACATCACCGACGGCACTTCGTACACCATTGCCGCCGGGGAACTGGCTTTCTACGTGGGCGGCTGGGCACGCGGTGCCATGAACACGGGAACCGGTGGGGGGGGCGGCGCGGGGCAAGGATTCGCGCGCGGCGTGCTGCGGTGGTGGCAGTGCGCGTCAAGCTGCGCGCAGCCGGGGATGAACCCGCCGGAGACAACGTGCGCGAGCAGTTGCGAACGGCGCTTCCAGTTCTCCAGTCGGCACGCGGATGGCTGCCACTATGTGTTCATCGACGGGCACGTGGACTTCATCAGCGAGACGCTCGATCTGAACGCGTTTCGCGCGCTGCTGACGCGCGCCGGAGGCGAAGTGACCGTCGAGTGATGCGCGGCCGGGACGCCGGGCCCGCCCTCTGCCAGGCAGTGATTCATTCGCGGCAGCGCCGGACGGTTGCTGTGCGGCCGGGCTGCAGCGAGTAGAATGCAGCGACTGGAGGACATGATGATGAACCGGTATGGGCTTCCGTTGGGTGGTGTCGTGCTGATTCTGGTCGCGGTGGCTTCGGCGGCTGCTCAGGAGACGATCACGGACAAGACGATGGTCGTGTGGGCGGCTCCGGCGGATCTGACACAGCGTGGCGGCTCGGCACTGACCGTGGACATGGCGAATCCGGATGCCTTTGATGCCATCGTCTTCGGCGAACACGCGCCGCAGAAATGGATGGCGGGCAGCACGCTGGGGAAGCGGAACCAGCCGAACCAGGAGGCCTATGCGGCGGAGACGGCGGGTCCGGATGAGTTCGTGCAGATCGCGATCGTCTATCACGAGCGCCACATCGCGATCTACCGCAACGGGGAGGCGTATGCCGCGTACGACATGCCCGGGGATCCGCAGGCGTTCGACAAATCGGCCACGCTCCTCATCGGACCGCGGCATAGGGCGAATCAGCAAGATTGTTTTGTCGGGAAGATTCAGGACGCGCGCATCTACCCGCGGGCGCTGGACGCGCAGACGATTGCCGCGCTCAAGCCGGGCGAGCCGCTGCCGGGCGTGGAGCCGTGGGTGTGGTGGGATTTCACTGGCGGTGAGGCGCGGGACCGGACCGGGAACTGGCAATTCGTCCAGATGCGTGGAACTGCTCGAGTTGAAGAGGGCGCGCTGGTGATCGGGCCGCAACGCGGGTCGTTCCTGGCCAGGACGGCCGCGGTGGTTTCGCGGATTCCGAAGTTCACCTTCCCCGCCACGCTGGACGGGCAGCTGAAGGCGCTGCAAGACAATCCGCTGCTCGCGCATTTCGCGGAGGCCCGTGCCAGCAGCGCCAGTAATCCGCACAAGGCAATCTACCACTTCGTCCAGCCTGAAGGGTATCTGAACGACCCGAACGGCCTGTCGTTCTGGCGCGGCAACTGGCATCTGTTCTACCAGTGGGTGCCGCCGGACACAGACAATCAGCTGCACTGGGGGCACGCGTACAGCGACGACCTGGTTCACTGGAAGGACCTGCCGCCGGCCATCTATCCTGGTCCGGAACAGGGGAGCTGGTCCGGCTCCGTCTACCTGGAGGAAGACCGCGCGATCGCCGCCTACTTTGGGAACGAGTGCGGCGTGATGATCGCCACCTCGGATGACCCGCTGCTGCTGCAGTGGACGAAGGTCGGCCAGGAGGCGGTGATTCCGCTGCCGACTGAGCCGAAACCGTACTCGGTCTTCGACGCATGCGTCTGGAAGGAAGGGGACACGTACTACCTGCTCTCGGCCGGCACGCTGCGCAAGGGCCGCCTGCAGGTCCCCCGCCCGGCGTGGTTTCTGTTCGAGTCGCAGGATCTCGCCCGGTGGGATTACGTCCATCCGTTTGTCGAGGACGACTACGCGTCTCGCACCTTTGACGACGGCGCCTGCCCCTATTTCTGGCCGATCGGCCCGCAAGATGACCCGGCGGTGCGGCGTCATATCCTGATTCACTACAGCCACACCAGTGGCGGCCGGTTTCTACTCGGCCAATACGACACGCAGGAGAAGAAGTTCTATGCCGGCCACGGTGGCCGCTTCAATCACGGCGCGTCGTGGCCCTGCGGCGTCCACGCGCCGTCCTTCACTCCGGACGGGCGCGGTGGACTGGTGGGTCTCTTCAACATGAATCATGGCCAGCGCACGCCGGGCTGGCAGCAGATCATGTCGTTGCCAATGCTCGTCACGCTGCTCAATCCGAACGAGATCGGCATCCAGCCGCACCCGGCGCTGGAGTCGCTGCGCCGCCAGCACGTGCAGAAGCAGAACGTCACCCTTGATGCCAACCGGGAGATCGTCCTGGACGACGTGCATGGCCGGTCCATGGAGTTCCGCTTCGTGCTCGCGCCGCAGGACGCGTCGACGGTCGAGTTGAACTTTTTCCGCTCTGGGAACCGGGAGGAGGTCACCACTGTGCGCTGTTACCGCAATCGAGGCTACAGCAACCACCTGAATCCGGGGGTCAACAGTGTGGTCGAGATCGATTCCAGTCGCTCGGCGGCGGCCGCTATGGATATTCGGCCGGTGGAGCAGGCGAACGTCTACATCCCGCCTAACGAGCCGATGGAAGTGCGGGTCTTCGTCGATCGCAGCGTGATCGAGGTGTTCGTCGCCGGCCGCCAGTTTGTCGCCGCCCGCGTCTATCCGGGGCGCGAGGACAGCGACGGCGTATCGATCCTGTCTGTCGGGGCCGATTCCGTACTGCAGACGTTCGATGCCTGGCAGATGGAGGACATTTACCAGTAGCCTGTGCGGGCCCCTGCCCCGCGCCGGCGTATCAGATCGGGCCTTCGGGAGGGGTTCGGCGTCCGGGCAGGTGCTGCGGTCTCCGCGGTCAGTCGTCCAGGGACACCTGCATGCGCTGGAACTCAGCGGCGGCGTTGAGGAAATGGGCGGTGATCCAGAAGACGGTCCAGCTCTCGCTGTAACCGCCCCGCAACCGGAACACGTTCGACATGTCGCCGTGCTGGGCGAAGTTCGTCTGTTGGATCTGTTCTCCCTGGCTGCCATAGGGATCGAGCATCTGCCCGCAGCTGCGGAACATCACGACGGCAAGCCGCTTCAAGTCGTCGCGCTTCAGATAGTCACCCATGCGCCAGAGTTCGGGTGTGTACACGACGCCAAACACGTCCAGATGCTGGTTCTGGGCGGAGACGATTGTCCAGCCGCGGGTCTTCAGGCCATGGTCGCGCAGTCGGCCGGCCGGGAGATCGATGTCCCACAGCACGGTGTACGACAGCGTCACGTCCATTGCGTGCGCGGCCCAGTCGAGATACTGCTGCTCCTGGGTCAACTCGTACAGCGCCAGGAACCCCTGGAAGGCGGCCCAGGCGCCTTCTTTGTCTTCGCAGTTGGCGTCCAGCGTGCCGCCCCAGTAAGGCTCCGACATGTCCCGGTGCCGCCGCGCGTAATACGTGCCCGCCTTGATCGCGGCATCTTTGAACTCCGCGTTGCCGAACAACTGGTGCCCCTTGCACAACGGCGAGATGAAGAAAGCCTCGGCCGTGTTGACCGGCCGCCAGTCGTCGCGCAGGATGCGGGCGGCGTGCACCGCGCACGCCTGCCGGAAAAAGTCCTCCCAAGACGCTGTAGAAACGCCTGCCAGTTCACGGCCGGCCAGAATCGCCCGTGCGAATCCCTCCATGCCCTGCCCCTGTGACACCGGGTCCTGGCCCGACCACTGTCCGTCGTCCGCGTTGTACTCGAGCAGAAACCCATTCTCATTCAGGGGGGACCGGGCCAGGAGGTTCAGCGAACGCACACCCACGTCGACCAGCCGCGGATCGCCAGCGCGATCGGCCAGAGCCAGCATCGCGTAGCCTGCTGTGTCTGCCTGGCCGCACCAGCCCATGACGTAACGCGTGCCGGGGACATGATCGGGGAACATCTCGAACCCCGCGTCCTGTTCCCGGTCCCGGAACCGCGTGAGCGCAAAACGCAGTTTCTCCCGGACGATGTCGTCGCAACGCGGCAAGTCGCCAGCCCCGCCGAGCGGATGCAGACGCATGGCGGTCTGCAGAGGCTGGCGGAAACCGCTGCCGGGCACCGTCTGTGGCACGACTTCCAGGTAGAACGTCTTCTCCACGACGGCACCCGGGCGAAGGTCAAGCCACGTGTCGGGGTACTCGAGGAACTTGCCCTGCAATGCCTTGACGACGCTGGTGCGGCCGTTGGCCGCGGTCGGACCTGAGAGGCAGGCCAGTTCCGCCGAGTCGGCGAGGGACGTGAGGCCCAGAGTCCACCACTGGTCGTTCTGATTGGCGCCGTACGCCGGTGCAGGCAGCGTATGGAGCGCCACCGCGCGGCACGCGTCGCCCTCCTGCCACTCGATGCTCGTCCACGGCGCCGCGAACCGGTGTTCTTCCACGAAGGTTCTGTCACCCGGCCGCCCCTGGTGCACGATCACCGCGTGATTGCCGGTCTTCTCGCCCGCCGGGTTGCCATACACCACGACGCCCGGCATCATCGGCCGGGCACCAACCGCTCCCGGCACATGCCAGCGCACCGACAACGTGCAACGGGGCAAAGCGTCCGTGCCGGTCCAGGTCCACCGCCGTGTGCCGCGCACCACACCGTGCTCGAGCCGATAGCAGTCGCGCACATGCATCGCGCCGCCAGCCAGCTGCAAGCTGCCCGATACGATCGTCCAGTCCCCCTGCTGCTCCACCGTGTCTGGACTGGCATGCACCCAACCGTCGGGCCAGCCGGCACTCCAGTCGGTGGCAATCGACCAGAGACCTTCATCTGGCGAGCGCAGCAACGCGCGTTCTCCTGTGCCGACCTCGACATGGCGGGGTACCGTGTCGGTGACCGTCAGCACCAGCCCGGACTGCGCGCCGGCCGGGAAGTGACTGATACACAGCACCAGAGCGGTAACCACCAGGTGCCTGTGACGAACGAGGAATGATGTCGCTGTGTGCATGCGTGCTCCCTGTATGGCCGTCCATCTTAGGCCACTTGCGCCGGTGCCTCCAGCCCGGCTCCGTCCCGCGGGCCGGAACGTGGGGCTCCGCTGCTGCGCCTGGCGCCGAGGGAGGAAGACGTGCCGGCAGCCACGCGCTGAGGCCGGCCCCGCTGGGCGTGACAGGCGGATCAGCCGGGTGGGCCCGTACGGCGCGTGGCCCTCGCCTGCCAGGCGAGGTCGACGACCGGCGCGGCCAGCAGCAGCCAGGCAACGAGAAAGAGCGGCCAGTCGAAACGCGCGGGCCGCAGGTCGATGAGTTGCTCTGCTCCTTCGTTGAGCACCCGCAACGCATCTTGCATGAACACATAGAGTGCGAGCAGTCCGCCACTGCAGGCGGTCAGCAGCGAGTAACGACTCGGAGAGATTGGCCGCTCGGGCGAGTCACGGAGCGCCACCAGAGTTCCCCCGGCGATCATGAGGCACGCGATCAGGGTGGGGGCGAGTACAGGGCCCCACCACGGCAGTGGCAGGAGAAACAGGATGTCCCAGTCCAGCAGCGAGCGCGGCCAGCCTGTCAGCGGGACCAGGAAGATGTAGTAGAAGATGTCCCACGTGCCGAAGGCAACGATCGCCAGCGCCATGCGGGTGCGCCAGGTCCGGCCGGCCAGCCAGCCGACGCTCCCCAGCATCACCAGGGTCGCCGCCTCACGCACCATCTCTGCGCGCAGCAGGTCGGCCCCCAGCGGCTGCTGGAACGGGGCGTACGGATCGAACTGCTGGCTGAGCGTGCGCAGGTACAGGACCACGGCCGATTCAATCCAGGCCATCGCCACTGCGAACAACATGACGCCGAGCCATTGACCGAATCGTGACGGGTTGCAGGGGGCGGTATGCATGGTGCGCCTGTGAGTGCTTGTCAGCTCTTGCCGTCCAGCTCTTCCCACCGCGTGTAGGACGAGGCGAGCTGCTCCTCGAGTTGTTGGAGTCGCAGTTGGTCGGCGGCGATCTGGTCGCCAGGACGTCTGTAGAAGTCGGGTGAGGTCATGGCGGCATGCAGGTCCGCCATGTCCGCTTCGAGCTGTTCGATCGTCCCCGGCAACGCGGACAGCTCCTGTTGTTCGCGGTAGCTCAGACGTGGCCGCTGCGATCTCGTGGCGGGGGTCTGTGACGCCGCGACCGCTGCCTTGCCGCGGGCCTGGGCCGCTGCTGCGCTGTCGCGTTTCGCCACCGCCTTCTCCGCCGCCGGATCCGGTCGCTGCTGCAGCCAGTCGTCGTAGCCGCCTACGTATTCGTGCACGCCCGAAGGCTCGAACACAATCGTGCTGGTTACGACATGGTTGAGGAACTCGCGGTCGTGGCTGATCAGGAGCAGCGTGCCGCGGTATTCGACGAGCCGCTCCTCCAGCAGCTCGACCGTCTCCGCGTCCAGGTCGTTCGTGGGTTCGTCCAGCACGATCACGTTGGCGGGGCGGGCGAAGAGCTTGGCCAGCAGGACACGGTTGCGTTCGCCGCCGGAGAGGAACCGTACGGGCGTGCGCGCCCGCTCGGGGCTGAACAGGAAACTCTCCAGGTAGCCGATCACATGCTGTGGCTTGTGGCCGATGTGGACCGCATCACTGCCGTCACTCACGTTGTCCTGCACGGTCCGATCGTCCTGGAGCTGTTCGCGGAGCTGGTCGAAATAGGCGATCTGCAGGTTGGTTCCGAGCCGCACATGGCCCTGCTGCGGCGGCAGCTGGCCGAGGATCAACCGCAGCAGCGTGGTCTTGCCGGCGCCGTTCGGACCCATCAGGCCGACCTTGTCGCCGCGCAGGATCGTGGTCGAGAAGTCCCGGACGATCTCCCGCGCCCCGTAGGCAAACGCGATGCCTTGCACGTCCGCGACCAGCTGGCCACTGCGTGTGCCTTCGTCGATCCGCATCCTCACGGTGCCATGTGCAGACCTGCGTTGGCTGCGTTCCCGCCGCATCTGCAGCAGCGCGCGCACACGCCCCTCGTTGCGCGTGCGCCGGGCCTGAATCCCCTGGCGGATCCAGACCTCCTCCTGAGCCAACTTCTTGTCGAACAGGGCGTGCTGCTTCTCCTCCGCTTCCAGGGCCGCCTCCTTGCGCCGGAGAAACGTGTCGTAGTCGCAGGTCCAGTCAAACAGCTTCCCCCGATCGATTTCCAGGATGCGACCGGCCAGACGGCGGAGGAACATCCGGTCGTGTGTTACGAAGATCAGGGTCCCCGTCCACCGCTCGAGAAACCCCTCCAGCCAGGTGATCGCGTCGATGTCCATGTGGTTGGTCGGTTCGTCGAGCAACAGCAGGTCGGGGGACGAGACGAGCGCCTGCGCCAGCAGGACGCGACGTTTCAGCCCGGCCGATAGCGTTTCGAACTGAGCTGTCCCGTCCAGCTGCATGCGCGACAGGATCTGGGTGATGCCCTGGTGGCGCCGCCACTCGTTTTCGTGTTCGTCACAGTCGCCGGTGGCCGGTGGCTGCCAGCCGAGCGCGACAACGTCCCAGACACAGCCCGCAGCAGTCTGCGGCACGTCCTGCGGCAGCAGGGAGATTCTGGTCTGGGGGGCCATCTGGACCGTGCCCCCATCCGGCTCGACCTCGCCGCGCAGAATGCGCATGAACGTGGTTTTGCCGGCACCGTTGCGTCCCAGCAGCCCGATGCGCTGGCCGGCATCGATCTGGCAGGTCACACCATCCAGCAGCAGCGGGCCGCGGAATCGAATGCTCAGATCCTGGATCGTGACGAGTGCCATGGGTGATACGCAGCCCGAGCAGGAACAGAATGACAACGGGAATCCTGGGCCATGCCCCGGTACGACCCCGCCTGGTCGTGTCGTCCGGGTGCTGGTCTCCGAGCGCAGCTCTGCCGCGCCGCACTTCGTGGCGCCTTTCGCCCGACTGGTCAGTCATGTTACCCTTGACGGTCGAAGTGCGACAGTGTCTGGCCAGCGACTTCGCTGCTGAATCCGCCCCGTGGCCTCGCTCAACCGAAAGGACATACCATGCGGCACATACGGCAACCAGTGACAGTGCGAACCTGGCTGGCCATCCTGGCATGCCTGTCGGCCTGGCGCCCTGCGGCGGGGGCAGACGGGAACGACGCCGTGACGTATCGTTCCCCGTTCGTGCAGGTGGCCGTCTCCTTGCAGGAGCCGGCGCTGGTGTCGCTGTCAGTCGATGCGCTGGGGCAGTCGAAGTTTGCGGAGAACGGGCTGCGGCGGATCCCGACAGGGGCCGCCTCCTATGAAGTGCGGCAGCCGCCGGGTGCCGGGCTGGTCGTGGAGTACCGTCGTCCGGCGAGCGACGCGTCCGCAGGGCCCGGCTGGCGGATTGAGGCCTCGGAGCGCGCCCTGCAGGTCACGTCGCAGTGGAGTGAGTCGGAGCATCCGGAGCCGCTGCTGCTGGAGTTCGACCCGCACCGCTGCCATGCGACGCTGCTGGGGCTCTGCCGGGAAGATGGTGCGATAGCGCTGCCGGCCGTGTTGCACCTGCCCGAACAGGGCTCGATCCGGATCCGATCGGGTGCGGGTTCTGGTCCGGCGCTGCCGTTCGATGCGCGGCGGGCTGGCGATGGCTACATCCGGATCACGTTCCCCGCTGCGACGCCGGAGTGTCCGCTGGTCAGCTATCTGTGGGAGCTCGTGGCGGTCCACCCGCAGGTGGCGGCCATTGAGAACGACGAGCGGTTTGCCACGCTGCGCCGCAACTGGCTGAATATCTTTCAGTGGAATCCACGGCTGCGCACGCTGGCGAATCATTCGGCGAGCGACACGTGCGCCTTCTGCCTGTACGAGTATGCCGACGTGGCGCTGCACACGCCGCCGCTGGCCGAGGGCCTGACGGCACTGGATCTCGTGCGTCAGTCGCTCGATCGCTACCTGGACGGCAGGCCAGGCTACGGACTGCCCGGGTATGTGGGGTTTGACTTGGGGGGCGATCCTGCGCAGGACCCGCCGTTTCTGGACAGCTACCCGTCGCTGTTGATTGCCGCTTTCGATTACGTCACAGGCAGCGAAGACCACGCGTGGCTGACCGCCCGCTATGACGGACTGCGGAGTTGGACGGAGACGCTGCTGGCGATGGATCGCGACGGGAATGGCCTGTTCGAGTACGCTTACAGTGGCAACTCGGGTTCGTGGTCGGGTCGCGCCGACAAGCGCCCAGCGAACTGGTGGGACTGCGTCGGCTTCGGCCACGAGGATGCGTATGCCAACGCGCTGGCCTATCGAGCGCTGCGGGGCATGCACCGCATGGCACAGGGGCTGGGCAGATCCGACGATGCCGGCCGCTACGCAGCGGCGGCCGATCGGCTGCGTGCCGCGTACGCCGACGCGTTCTACAATCCGGCCACGGGGGTGCTGGCTGGGTGGCGCAGCGCCGATGGCCAGCTGCACGACTATCACTTCCTGTTCGTCAGCGGCATCGCCATCTGCTACGACCTCGTCCCCCGCCCGCTGGCCAACGCGATCATGGACCGCCTGCTGGCCAAGATGCAGGAGGTGGGCTACACGCGTTTTGACCTCGGGCTGCCCGGCAATCTGGTGTGTATTCCCCGGCGCGACTATGTGCATCTTGATCCGCGCTGGGGCGGCGGAGTGCGGGAAGACAATGCCGACGGTTTTCAGATCTACGAAAACGGAGGCGCCACGGCCTGCTTCGCGTACTTCACGCTGGCGGCCCTGTACAGACTGGATCGCGGTCAGGAAGCCGATCGCATCCTGTTCCCGCTGCTCGAGGCGCTGGAACGCGGTACGTTCTCCGGCCGCGCCCCCAACGGCATGACCTACGACTGGAAGGCCTGGGACGGTACGCCTTGGGGATACGAAGGCTTCCTGGTCGACAACTACTACGTGCTCCTGGCCGTGCTGACACGCGAACAGCTCGATCGTACCGGCACGGCATGGGCGGCGGAATGAGGTGCGCGACCGAAGCGTCTGTACGAATACGCGCTGGCGATGGCGGCGGTTCCGGATGTGGACGATACCGTGTAGGACTCCGCCGCATCCATGTCGACTTGATAGCCGAGGTCGGCCATGGAGGCCACGGTGATGCGGCTGAGAGGATTCGATTGGCCGGAGTTATACCAGCCGGTCATCAGCTCGTTCTGCAGCACCGACTCCTCCCAATGCGCCAGAGCGGTGCCCGACCCGCCATCGGCTTCTACAGGGACGGCCGTCACGCTGGTGCCGAACAACGCGTTGTATTCGGCCACGGCATTCGCCCCGAGAAACCCCGGGCTGCTTGTGCCGGCATTCGTCAGCAGGCCTAACTCGTCCCAGATCACCCCGAACCCCAGTACATGTGCAATCTCATGTGTGAGTACTGACAACAAACTGCCACTGCGCTCCATCGCCGCCACATCCGCAGTGTCCAGTTGAATGAAACCCAGATAGGGCAGATATGAATCGTTGCGGAACTCCGTCGCCGCGGACTGGCCGAGCACATTCCCGCTGCCGTCGAGCCAGGTGCTGCTGATCGTGATCGCGATGTCATCAATCACCTGTGCACCCCAGGTCACGTCCGGCAGATCGCCGACAATGATCTGTTCCCAGATCGCGATGGCTTGCTGTACGATCGCTTGTTGAGCTGCCGTGAAGCCGGTCATCGTGACGTCGATCTGGAACCCTGACACAGCGGTTGTGGTGTCTGTGGCGGGGTCGGTGGCTGTTCCGGCACTGTCAGGAACTGTCCCGGAATCGGGTGCGGTCGTGGGGCTGGAGTCGATGGGCTCGGACTCCACCGTAACCAGTGCGAGTGTGTATGCGCCTACGCTCCGGTGATACGCGGCTGCTTTGATGTAATACACGGAGCCTGCCACGACGGAGATGGTCAGCTCGCTGTCGAGCGACGAACCGGCGTCATCGTTCTTTGCCAGCAGGGTGCCGTCGGCATCGTAAACATACAGGTAGGAATCGAGCCGGCTGCCGTCAGACGCCGACTGTGTGATGGTCACTTGACCGGTGGCCGTGGCCACGAAGCTGAATACATCGGCATCACCGGGCTGTTCGATCTGCCCCGGCAAGGCAGTGACTGATTCGGAGGAGGAGAGTTCGATACGCGTGGCCTGAGCGATGGTATTGCCGTGGTCGTCTGTCGGCGTGGCGATTGCCATGAACTGGAGCATGTAGGCGCCCCTGGTCCAGCCGTAGCCAGCCGCCTGGACGTAGTAGGTCTGGCCCGCCGTGACGCTGATCACAGCCGCACTTTTGCGGCTCCAGCCGCTGTCGTCGTTCTCGGCGATAAGCTGCTGCTGTGAGTCGTACACGCGGAGGCTGGGATCCAGTCGGTTGCCGCGCAGGGCGAGCTGCTGGATCATCAACTGCCCGGTCACCGGGGCGACGATCTGGAACATGTCAACATCAAACGCCTGTTCGATCTGTCCTGTCAGGCGGGCGGATCCGGTGCTGGACAGCGTTACCTGCGCCGCCGCCTCGAAGGCATCGCCGCAATCATCGCTGACCTGGACCACCGGCAGTCCCCATCCGGTCGCCACACCGGCGCTGAGCATCTGGCGTGTTTCCAGTTGTTCGATACACAACAGCTTGCTTCGCCGACGCCGCCGGGACATGGTTTCTCTCCCAAATAGAATGTGGATGCGCCTTTGACGCTCGGCCGCCCGCGGAAAGGAACGCCGCCGCCGGATACTCTCAAGGGGGAATTTCGGTGGGAATGTCACGGTCCTGGCTGCGCTTTCCGGAAGGCCCCAAAAAACTGGCGAATCCTTCGCGCCGCGGTATGGTTGAATGTCTGAAGGGATGGCCAGGACCTGGCTGGCGGTGCCACCGGAGGGGAATGCGGGCCGCGGCGGTGGCTGGCAGCGGCGTTGGCTGACAGCGGCGGCTGTGTCGCGGGGATTGGCAGGGCCAGTATGATGGCAGGCAGGGCGGGTGCGGTGATCGAATGTCCCCGTAGTGGGCCTGACGCATGAGTAGTGCGGGCGGGACGGAGAATCGCGCTGGAACGGCGAGTGTTGCCCAACTCCTCGAGCGGGCACGTTCCGGGGACCCTGCGCCGTTGGGTACGTTGCTGGGACTCTACCGCAACTATCTCCTGATCCTGGCCACCACACACTTCCACCGCCAGTTGAGCCGGCGGCTGAACCCTTCGGATCTGGTGCAGGAGGCGCTGCTGGCCGCGCATCGGGACTTCGAGCAATTTCGTGGAGTGACGGAGCGCGAGTTTCTGGCATGGCTGCGCCAGATCCTGATTCATTGCCTGCACCACGCGGTCGAGGTGCACTTGAAGGCCAGGAAGCGTGATCTGCGCTGCGAGGTGTCGATTGAACGGATGAACGCTGCGCTGGATCGTTCCGCCGTCGACTTCGCCGCTGTACTGGCTGATCCTGGACCCTCGCCCAGCGCTGCGGCGCGGCAGCATGAATGCTCGGTAACGCTTGCCAACCAGCTGGCCTGTCTGAAACCAGACTACCGCGATGTGATCGTGTTGCGGAATCTGCAGGGGTTGTCTTTTGAAGAGGTTGCGGATCGCATGCATCGCAAGCCGGGCACCGTGCGCATGTTGTGGCTGCGGGCCATCGAGAAGCTGAGAACCGCCTGTCAGGCGGCTGACCAGAGATGAATTCTGCAGTCCACACCAGTGACGTCGATCCGTCAGTCATCAGGGGGCTGACTGCCGAGCAGCGGCAGCGTCTGACGGAGGTGCTCGATCAGTACTTGCGAGCTCTGGACGAAGGTGTGCCGCCCAGTCCTGACGCGCTGGTGGCTGCGCATCCGGACTTGACTGTGCCTTTGCAGGTCTTTCTGCGGAGCCTCGATTGCCTGCACGGGATGGCGGCCGGGTTCGGTGGCGTGCCGGGTACGGGTTCCGGCGATGCGCGGCTTTGCGGAGGCAGCTCCGGCCGCCTGGGCGATTTCGTGCTGGGGCGGGAGATTGGCCGAGGCGGCATGGGAGTGGTCTACGAGGCGCAGCAGCTGTCGCTCGATCGCCGCGTGGCGCTCAAAGTGCTGCCGTTCGCTGCGGTGTTTGACGCCCGGCAGATCGCCCGCTTCAAGAACGAAGCGCAGGCGGCAGCGCAACTGCACCACCCGCACATTGTGCCTGTCTTTGCCGTGGGGATGGAGCGGGGTGTCCACTACTACGCGATGCAGTTCATTGAGGGGCAGTCGCTGGACCAGGCGATCGCCCAGTTGCGTGTGTGCGAGGAAAGCGCGGCCTGGGGTGCCGCCGTCTCGGCACTCGGCCGAGACCTGGTGGTGGGGGCGCCTGACGCGTCGCCTGTTCTGCGACGGTCCGTGGCAATGTCCTGCACGGCGGGCCGCCGCGCGTACATCCAGACCGTCGTGCAGTTGGGAATCCAGGCTGCTGAAGCGTTGCACGCCGCGCATGAGTATGGTGTCGTACATCGGGACATCAAGCCATCCAATCTGTTGTTGGACCACGACGGCAAGCTGTGGATCACCGATTTCGGCCTGGCTCGTTTCCGCAGCGACAGCACCTTGACGCAGTCCGGTGACGTGGTCGGCACGCTGCGGTACATGAGCCCGGAACAGGCGTCCGGAGCCTCCGCCCTGGTTGACCAGCGTACCGACATCTACTCTCTGGCTGTCACGCTCTACGAACTGCTCACGCTGCCGCCGGCCCGCGACGGATCGGCGGCGCCGGACCTGCTGCGCGCGGTGGATGCGCAGGAGCCACCGCGGCTGCGCCGCGTGAGCCCGCAGATCCCTCCAGATCTGGAGACGGTCGTGCGGAAAGGGATGGCCAGAGACCGCGACGAGCGGTATGCCACGGCCCAGCTACTGGCGGATGATCTGCGGCACGTGCTGGCCGGAGAACCGACCGTGGCCAGACCCCTCACGCTTGCCGAACGCGCGGGAAAGTGGACGCTCCGGCACAAACGCCTGGCCGGTGCCGTGGCCTGTCTCGTGCTGTTGGCCGGTGTTGGCTGCGCTGCCAGCGCCCTGTTGATCGCGCGCCAGACGATCAAGGCCGACCGGAACTACGCGCGTGCGCAGAAGAACTTCCGAGCCGCCCGCGACGCGGTGGATCGCTTCGGGACGCAGTTGGCCCAGCGTCTGGCGGACGTTCCCGGCGCTGCCCAGGTGCGCCGCGAGCTGCTGGCGGAGACTCTGCAGTACTACCGGGACTTCGCCGCACAGGCGGAGGGCGAGCCAGACCGGCTGGCGGACCTCGCGCTCACCTACAGCAAGATCGGTACGCTTGCCGATGACACCGGCTCGCCCCGCGACGCGATTGCCGCCCACGAGGTGGCACGCGACCTGTACGCCAGACTGGCGGCTGCAGAGCCTGGTGCACGCGACCACGTGCGGCACCAGGCCTTGTGCGCGAACAACCTGGCCCGAGCCCTGGCCCGCGCCGGCCGCGTCGATCAGGCGTTTCAGGCACACGGCGAGGCCATCCGCATCCAGCAGCGATTGCTGCATGAGAGCACCGGCGCCCGGCGTTTCGACGACCTTGCGCTGTCACACAATAACCTCGGACTGCTGCAGGCCGAGACGGGAGACATTGCGGCGGCCAGCCAATCGTTCCGTGAGGCAATCCGGTTGCAGGAACAGGCCGCCGTGCGGGACTCGCACGACTCCCAATGCTGCCGCCACCTGGCCGCCTCATACAACAATCTCGGTGGACTGAGCGTCCACCGCGATCCGCCACGCGCGATCGAATCGTTTCGGCGGGCCGTGGAACTCCTGACGCACGCGGTGGCGGAGCAGCCGGCAGACCTGGGGCTGCAGAACGATCTGGCGCTCACGTTCGCCAATCTGGGATCTACGCACGCGCGTCTGAACGAATGCGCTGCGGCGGAAAACGCCTACCAGCAGGCCATCCAGATGCAGACGACGCTGGTGCGTCGCGCGCCCGGACACCTGTCTTACTGCCGCAACCTCTCCCTCACCGCCAACAATCACGGCCTGATGCAGAGCCGACTGGGTCAGACGCAGGAAGCGGAGCAGTCCTTCCGCCAGGCCCTGACGCGGCTGGAATCGCTGGTGGCGCAGGACCCCGGCGATGTCACACTTCAGAGCAGCCTGGCTGGTGTCTGCAACAATCTCGGCATGGTGCTGGAAGCACGCGAACAACTCGCGCAGGCTGCGGCCGCGTTCCAGCAGGCTGTGGACCACCAGCAGGTGGCGTACGCGGAAGCGGCTACCGTCACACGCTACCGGACATTTCTCAGCAAACACTACTTCAACTACGGGCGAGTTTTGCGGAAGCTGGGACAGGCGGATGAGGCCATCCGAATAGCCCTGGCCCGCCGCGAGTTGTGGCCGCAGACGCCCCGGCAGCTGCTGAGTGTGGCCGAGGAACTGGCACAGGCCGCTGACCTGTTGACCGACAAGGCGTCCGGGGCTGTGACCCGCGCACAGGCTGTGACGCTGGCTGTCGAAACACTGCAGCAGGCGATCGCCGCGGGACTTGTACTGCCGCCTGATTTCGATACCAGGCAGTCCTTCGCGGCAATCCGTAACGATACGCGAGTTCTGAAACTAGTGGGAAAGTGATGCGTGAATCCGGTCATGTTTAATCAATGGAATCCCCACGTCGAACGCGCACATCGTGTCAGACCATGGGCAGCACGTTTCTTCGGTGTGGAGCGACTGGAGCCGCGAGCATTGTTGGCGGGATCGCCGATTGCTGTGATCGTCATCGAAGCCAGTGCGTTGGCGGAGCACGTGACGCTTCATTCACCAGCCTACCTGGCAGGTGGCGACTTGCGGTTGCCGGTCCGAAGTGCAGACGGGACGGAGGCACTGTACGCGCCGTCGTACGCCGTCCATCGTGAGCTGCTGCCGCTGGCCCGGCACAATGCCGGCAGCGGGGGATACGTGCAACCGGCCGAAGAGATCGCACACCTCGTCCCCCCACCTGTGGTCATGCCCCGCCCGCCACGTCCACCTGAGTACGCGGCCGCGAACCTGGGCCATGCGGAGGGCGAAGCCTCGCTGTCCGATCAGCGCGACATGAGTCGGTTGCCGGCACATGTGAATCCACCGCTTCCCCCCACCGCTCCAGCTCCGGCGCCGGCAGCGTCTCCCGTGCGAACTGCCATCGTGGATGCCGCACTGTCTGCCATCGATCTGCCGCTTACGCTTGGCCACACCGCCTGGACAAGTGCCGCCGACCACACGCTGACGAAGATCGGTGATTGGTACGGGGCGGCTGAGCTGGATCCACTGTTGAATGGTGGCAACCTCGATGCGCTGTGGAGCGGCGGGGGTTGTGAACGACGTGCGACTGCCAGCGTGTGCGCGCCATCGTGGCCATCCGCGGAAGAACTGTTGGCGCTGGAGTGTGCAGACGGGATCGATGACCTGCTGACGGACGCGTTGCCGCCGTTCCCGGACGAGCTTGCCGATGCTGTGCCCGAAGCGGATGCCGGGCTGCTGGTCGACATCGACATGCCGGCGGGAGTGCTGCCGGAGGCGGCCGGGTCGGATGACGGACAGGTGTCAGCACATCACGCTGCGCCCGACGCTCAAGCGTGCCGCGTCGCCCGCGACAGGATTCAGCAGCGGCCAGCGTCTCATGGCGGCGCGCAGTTTCCAGCGGTTGAGCCGGGCGTGACTGCGGCTGACAACACCCGCGCGGAGTCCCCGCGCAGCCCAACGCCGGCCGGGACGTATTGGGGGTGCGATGACGAGGAGGGCGGAATGATTACATCACTGATCGACCAGCCAGCACGCGACGCGGTGGTGGACGAACCATGTGTGGCACAGCCGCTTCCGCGACGCGCACGCACCGCTGTCTTGATGGATGCGGAGGTCAGCTACTACCAGACATTTGAGCTGTTCGCGGGATCCGACGCGTGCGAGGAACAGTCGGGTGGCGCTGATGAGGATAGGCCTGAGTAGTGCCCTGAATCGCAGTTGCGGGTAGTCTCGCACCGGTGTCTTTCCACAGCAGGTGGCGGCGCACACGCTGGATCTGCCGCAGCGCAAGGCGGTGCGCTGGATGGCGCCGGCTGGCCGCTGGGACGTGCAGGCGTTTGTCTGCGCCACCGTTCCCGGCACGCGTCTGGTGGACTATCTCGATCCGCAGGCGGTGAGACAGTTTCTCACGTTGACCTACGATCAGTTCGACCAGCGTTTTCGGGAACATTTCGGCACCGCCATCCAGATGACCTTCTTCGACGACCTGTCAGCCATGCAGGCTCCCGATTGTCTGATCTGGACGCCAGCCTTCCGCGAACGGTTTGAGCAGCGGTGCGGCCGGCCGGCCGACCTGTACTACCCGGCGCTGTGGGAAGACATCGGACCTGATACTGCGGCGGCCCGGGTCGCACTGTTCAGCGTGCGGAATGAGATGTTCGCGGCCGGCTATCCGGGTGTGTCAGAGCAGTGGTGCGCGCCGCGAGGCATCAAGTCATAAGCGCCCACCAGCACCATAGGATTTAAATCCGGCACGGGCCGAAATGCGTGGGTAGGGTTTGGCGAGTCCGTTGTGAATCGCCCGAACTCTCGCACGAAAGGCCTGCCATGGGACGCCGTTTGGATGAAGGAATAAGGCAGTTGTGGAAACGTCGACTGGCTGAATTTCAAGCAAGTGGCTCGACGGTCACGCAATTTTGCTACGACATGGACGTGTCACCGAAGACCTTCTATTACTGGATGCGACGACTGAACGCGAACGCCCCCCGGTCGAAAGGCGCTCGATCGGCCAAGCCATCTATAGCCGCCGTGCTGTCGTGCCCCACGCTCGGGCCTTCTTCCCGGCACTGGCCCTCGCTCCGCCGCAGCTCGGAGCGCATCGCTGTGAACGCATCGAAGTGCGCTTTGGGCGTCACACGCGCGCCTCCATTCCGGTGCACGCCTGGCCGCTCTGCAGTGTGTGATGTCCACCGCGTTCGAGTCGCAAGCGTGCCGAGTGGAGACGCTGCACTCAGTCCTGGCAGCATCGCGGTAACCAGGGAGAAGACCCATGTTCGGAATGTCGCCATCACTGGCCGCTGGAGTGGTCCGCGTGTACCTGCACACGCACCCGACCGATATGCGACGGAGCTACGACGGGCTCTGCGCGCTCATCGAGTCCGCCTTCCAGCGCGACGTCCGCTGCGGAGATCTGTTTCTCTTTCTGAATCGACGTCTGGATCGCGTGAATCTGATGTACTGGGATCGCGACGGCATCGCCATTTAGATGAAGCGACTCGAGTGCAGGACCTTCCAGCGACCCGCGCTGACACTCGACAGAACACACGTCATGTTGGATGCCACGGACGTGCCACTGCTGCTATCAGGCATCGACCTGCGCAGCGCGCAACGTCGCAAGCAGTACGCGCTGCCTGCACCTCTGGTAACCACCGCACCCGATGCACCCAGGAAAAGGCATGACATCACGCCAAGACGCAACTATGTGTGATGTTTCGGCACCATGTGCGTGCTGCCCTCCTTGCACTTTCTCGACGACGCACTATAGTACGCACATGCATGACGCGATTGATCTACCTCCGGATGTCCAGAGCTGTCACGAGCTCATTCGCTCGCAAGCGGCGCAGCTCGCGGAGCACGCTGCGAAAGGCGCGCAGATGCAGGACGAACTAGAGAAGATGCGTCGCGTGCTGCACGAACTCATGCATGGGCGACGCAGTGAGAAACGCGTCCCGAGTAGCCCTGACCAACAGTGGTTGCAGTTCGAGAACAACGCCGAGTTCCTGGCGGCCCGCGCGGAGGCGGAAGCCGAAGCCGAAGTGGTCATCCAGACCTTCACCGTGCAGCGCGCGGTGCGCAAACGCAAGCCACGGAACGAGTCCTTCCCGGAGCACCTGCGGCGCGAAGAGACGGTGGCGGTGACACCCGAGTCGGTGTTGCACTGCGAGACGCATGGCGATCGCACGCTGGTCGACTACGACGAGACAGAGACCTTGGTGTACAAGCCGGCGGACCTGTACGTGCTGGTCACGAAGTACCCGAAGTACGTGTGTGCCGGCCATCCCGACTGCGGCGTCGGCTCGCCCGAGCGTCCCACGTCACTGGTGGAAGGCAATCGGTACGACACGAGCGTGGCGGCGACGATTGTCGAAGCCAAGTGGTTCCACTACCTGCCGATCTATCGCCATCAAGACCTGTTCGCCGGTGCGGGTTGGATGCCGAGTCGCTCCACGCTGCTAAATGTCGTGCAGCAGGTGGAGTTCGTCGCCGATCCGCTGGTGGCGCTCATGGAGGAGTGTGTGCAACAGGACATGGGCGCGGGGCTGGACGACACCAGTTGTCGATTGCTGATCCCGAAGGTTCTATCCGTCGTCACGGCGGGCGACTTGAAGACTCGCGCGGTTGCCTTCTTGCGGGACGGTCATTGCGTGGTGCAGGCCGATTGCTTCTCGGGCAACACGAGCGTGATCGTGCATAGTAATGGGCGTCGGGAGTTCGTGGCCTGCTGGTCGCATGCGCGGCGGAAGGTCAAGAATGCCCACACGCATTGCGCGGAGGCCGACACGCTGGAGGCGATGATCCATGCGCTCTATGACATCGAGACGCGCGGCAAGACCCTGAGCTGGGAAGCACGTCAAGAGCTGCGGCAGCGCGAGTCGACCGTGGTCTTGCGGGCGATCGAGAAGTGGCTGGACAGTGCGCCGCTGGCGATGATCTTGCCGAAGAGCGACTTCGCGGAGGCGGTGCGGTATATTCGCAATCACTGGGAGGCGCTCAACGCGTACGTCCGTGACGGCCGCGTGCCGATCGACAACAACTCCGTGGAGCAACTCATGAAGCAGGTAGCGCTCGGCCGGAAGGCTTGGCTCTTCATGGGAACCGTGGAGGCGGGGGAGCGGAGCGCAAAGATGATGACCCTGGTGAGCAGCGCGCGGCGTCACGATCTGGATGTGTGGGCCTATATCAAGGACGTCTTGGACCGGTTGCTGGCGGGTGAGACGGACTATCGGCAGATGCTGCCGGACGTCTGGAAGCAGTCCCACCCCGAGGCGGTCCGGACCTACCGAGAACAAGAGCGGCAAGACAAGGCGGATCGGAAGCAATTCCGGGCCGCCCAGCGCGGACTTCTCAACCGGCGCAAGTAGTCCGACTGTACGCCGCCCGGCATTCCGGCCGGGCTGCCCGCCATGGTGCTGGTGGGCGCTTACGATCGCCGGCAATGAACGTGGCTACTCGTGTACCAGCAGCACGATTTGATGGAGCACGGCGGCCATCCGCGATTGTGCAGCCTGTTAACACGGCTGTCGAAAGTTCGATCTCCCCGAAATATGAGCGAATTCCGTGGACGGAATCACGGCATCCACGATAAACTGATCGCACGTAGTTCGAGACCAGTTCCTTTCGTTTCTTGAGAGAGGATTGCGATGAAACCTCGAAGGTTCACGTCTGGAGCGATCATGGCGGGGGTTCTGGTTGGTTGCCTACTTCAGGCACGGCCGGCTTGCGCGACGGACAGCGTTTGGGTTACCGGCGGCAGTGCGACGTGCGGTCAAGGCGGTGGATATGAAGTCAGTTCTTCGGGGACATATACCGCCGACTCGTGGTGGTTTCGCATTTACCCGCCCGTCATTTTAGCATATTGTGTGACCGTCAGGGACGGTGGTACTCCCGTTGGCTCGTTTTACGAAGTCCCCGCGACTTTGACCCCACCCAACGGAGTTTCGGTCACACACACCATGCCGGTGGTACTTCCTCAGCCCCCCGCCCCCTCGCCTTATCTTCTAGGCTGGTATGTTTGGTATAAGTTGGGCTATTACCAGAACGGGCATTTCATTCTAATGTATCAATCTCCGGAGTACTGTATCCATTACACAATGTCTTGTTTCGCCGCTGGAACGCCCGTCCTGACGCCGGAAGGTTCGAAGGCCATCGAGCAACTCCGCGTCGGCGATCTGGTTCTCTCGACACCGGAGAAAGTTGGCGACGGTCAGATCGGCGCACGCCGTATCAAGGAGGTGACCCGGGGCCGGGCGAAGCTCGTGGAAATAACGGTTGGTGGTCACCCCATCCAGGCATCGCGCGAACACCCGTTCTTCGTCCGTGGCGAGTCTTGGACCCCGGCTTCGTCCTTGGCCGCAGGGCATCTTCTGAGGACCCACGATGGGCGGTGGGTTCAGATAGAAGCGGTTGCCGAAGGACCTGAGTCGCGGGTGTATAATGTGCGAGTGGAAGAGAACCGCACGTACTTCGTTGGTAGTGGCGATTGGGGTTTCTCACTGTGGGTGCGCGACGTTTGCGGCGTACCCAAACAGCGGCGTGCCCTACCCAGCCTCTTCGCGACGGAAGCGGCGAGGAAATAGGATCGCCGTCGCGCCCCTGGCTGGATGCCTTGTGCGCCGGGATCGCGACCGACGCACGGGCATCGCGCTGTTCACCGGTTCAACGCCCGAACGTTAAAGGTAAAGATGCCATGAAACGAGCATTTCTCCTCGCCGCGCTCCTCGCGATCCTGCTGTCGGTCGGCTGCGGCAAGAAGGGTGCAGGGATGTCTGGGACCTTCAAGAGGAAGCCACCCCTGCCTGAGGGCGACGTGACCATGACCTTTCAAGAGGACGGGACCTTCGTGTTCAGCGACACTCGACGGGCCGACAAAGGAACGTACAAACTCGAAGGCAGGAAGTTGACCGTTACGATGACCGAGGTGAACGGGAAGCCGCCGCAAGGCTGGGATCAGAAACCCATTACGGGGACTCTATCAGAAGACGGGAAGTCCTTCAACCCAGCATACGCACAGGGAATCGAGTTCATAAAGCAGGAGTAGCAGGAGGCAAGGAACGATGCCTGAACAGGACCGGCGACTTTCGGCGTGACCTTATGTCCAGTGAATGCGGGAGGTAATCGCGCCAGGGCAGTGGCGAGGACCGCGCCGGGCAAGTTCACTGCCGAGCAAGTCACGCAGATGTTGTCCGTGGCGAATGTCACACGCACCGCCGCTGTGCCGATGGTACAGCGCTGGCCGTCCGCACTGCACGCAGCGCAGGCGTCGTCCACCTGCACCCGCGTTTCCGCTGCGGTCCCCGTCCGTGCGGCACTGGCGAGCGCACTAAACATCAGGGCACACAGCACCGGGGCGTTCAGGATCGCACCACATCTACGACCGAACCACGCGTGCGTTTTCATATAGGCTGGTCCTGCAGGCATGTACAGACACGGGAGGGCCGCGCCCCCGGGCCGCTGTGGCTACACT
>DAISIS010000013.1:0-25986 GCA_036821925.1 Pirellulaceae bacterium | reverse complement strand
AGCTGCTGCGCGGCGAGTTCCAGGGCAAGGACGAAATCGTCGTCGATGTCGTGTGGGACTCCAACCACGAGAAGATCCTGCACCTGAAGTTCGAGGGCCGGATGGCCGAGGATGCGCCGCAAGCGGTCGGCGCCGCCGCAGCCCCTACCTCGGGCGAGAACGCGGCCAAATAAACGCTCAGCGCACGACCCAACGCTCCAGCCACCAGACGCTCGGAGCCACCTCGGGCGGCGAACGACCAGCCCGCTGTGCGCCGGCGGCCCGTCCCCTCCCGGACAGGCTCGGCGTCCCCTCCACCGACTGCCTGGCGCCGACCGCCCCTGCTCCGCACATCTTTCCCAATCAAGAAAATCAGCGCCACCCTGCAGGTTCACTCAAGCCCTACAGCCGAAACGACGAAAGAAGAAGCCGGAGCAGTGGGTTGACCCTGCGCCGGCGGATTGAACAGCTAGCACTTGGTTGGAGCGCGCATGTCTTCGGCAACCAGCGTGGTGACGGAATCCCGCGGGGGCGGCAACGGCCGGGAGCATCCGGTCGTGCAGTGGCTCAACGACTGGGGTGGCGTGGTGGTCGACGCGATCCGGGCGGTCGGAGACTTCGCGTTGTTCGTGTGGCGGACGGTGGTGTGGCTGTTCACGCGGCTGCCGCGGAGCGAGACGTTGCTGCCCAACTTCTACCAGGTTGGCGTGCTGAGCCTGCCGGTGGTGGCGTTGACCGGGACGTTCATTGGCATGGTGCTGGCGGTGCAGAGCCATTTTCAGTTCAGTCAGATCGGGCTGGAGACGCGGCTGGGTGCGGTGATCAACATGTCGCTGGTGCGGGAATTGGGTCCGGTGCTGGCGGCCACCATGCTGGCCGGCCGGGTGGGCAGTGCGATGGCGGCCGAGTTGGGGACCATGCGGGTGACGGAGCAGATTGACGCGTTTGAGAGCATGGGCGCCAATCCGATTCACTACCTGGTGGTGCCGCGGTTTCTGGCCAGCATCTTCCTGATTCCGACGTTGACGATCATGGCCGACTTCATGGGGGTCGTGGGAGCGTACTTCTACAGCGTGGACATACTGGGGATCGATCGGCACTTCTACTTGTACAATTCGCGCGAGTTCATTGGCGGTTACGATCTGTTCGTGGGCATCTTCAAGAGCCTGTTCTTTGGGGCGGCGATCGCGATGGTAAGTTGTCACCGCGGCTTCAACTGCACCCCGGGGGCGGAAGGTGTGGGGCGCGCGGCAACGGCCTCCTTTGTCATCTCGTTTGTCTTGATCTTGGTGATCGACCTGTTCCTGGGCATCCTACTCGACGCCATCTACTATGCCATCTGGCCAGCCGGAGCCCGTCTGTTCTGACGCGCGACATCATGGTGCACATGACACGCGACAATCCGCTATCAACGCCGCTGCTGCGGGTGGACGATCTGCACGTCACGTTCGGCGAGCAGGCAGTGCTGCGTGGGATCACCCTGGAGATCCCGCGGGGGCAGACCCTGGCGATCATCGGCGAGAGCGGCTGTGGCAAGACGGTGCTGCTCAAGGCCCTGATCGGCCTGGTGCGGCCGGTCCGCGGTGCCGTCGTGTTTGACGATCAGAACCTGGCCGAGCTGAGCGATCGGCAGCTGTCGGAGCAGCGGCTGCGGTTCGGGTTTGTGTTCCAGAATGCGGCGCTGTTTGACAGCATGACGGTGGGACAGAATGTCGCGTTTCCGCTGCGGCAGCAGGGACACACGCAGCCGCAGGCGATCGAGCGGACCGTGCTGGCCCGGCTGGCCGAAGTCGGCTTGCCCGACTCCGTGGTGACCAAGAAGCCGGCGGAGCTGTCCGGCGGCATGCGCAAGCGCGTGGGCATCGCGCGTGCATCGGTGATGAACCCGGAACTGATGCTGTATGACGAGCCGACCACCGGCCTGGATCCGATCATGAGTGACGTCATCAACGAGTTGATCATGCGTGAGCGGCACCGGCACGCGATCACGAGCGTGGTCGTCACGCACGACATGCGGACAGCCCGCAAGGTGGCGGACCGTGTCGTGATGGTGTTTCCGGTGGCCCGCCTGGCGCCGGACGAGCCGCAGATCATCTTCGACGGCCCACCGAGCGAGTTGGAGCGGACCAAGGACCGGCGCGTACGGCAGTTCGTGCAGGGGGAAGCGGGCGAACGACTCATGGAGATGCGGCAGGCCGCCGCGGCAGCGAGCGGCCGAGCGCATGGCGAGTGATTTCCATCATGGACGAACGGCAATTGCGATTCCGTGTGGGAGTGGTGGTGGTCGCGGCGGCGATCATCCTGGTCATTCTCATCACGCTCCTGGGCGCCTGGCCCAACCCGTTCACGCCGCGCAATACGCTGCACATCGTCTTCCCCGCGGCTCCCGGCGTGACCGTCGATACGCCTGTGCGCAAGAGCGGCATCGAGATCGGGCGGGTCTCCAAACTGGAACTGCGCGAGAAGGGGGGGGTCCTGGTCACCCTCAAGATCAACGCGAAGTACCCGCTGCGATTCAATGAGGTGTGCCGGATCAGCACCGGGTCGCTCGTCACGGGCGACGCCGTGCTCGAATTCGTCCCGTCCGTAGACCCCACCTTGAGCGACGAGTTCCTGCCGGACGAAGTCTATCTGACCAACGGCACAGTGGAAACGAACCCCTTCGAGATCATCACCAACATGGAGGGGGAAATCAAGGCCGCCCTCGACTCGGTCAAAACGGCCGGCGACGAAATCACCACGTTTGCCCGCAGCGTGAACTCGCTGATGGGCACCAAGGACGATCAGCTGGCGCGGATCGTCGACAAGACCGAACTGGCACTGGAGAACTTCAACCGTGCCATGGCCAGCATCGACTCGGTGCTCGGCGACCAGGAACTCAAGGACCGGCTGCACGAGTCGCTCGACAAGGTGCCCGTGATGTTCGATCAGGCGCAACATACGCTGAGCGAATTCCAGAACACGCTCAACAAGTTCAACGGCGTCGCCATGCGCGCGGAGCGGAACCTGGCCAACCTCGAGGACTTCACTGCACCGCTGGGCGAACGGGGCGAAGAGATCTCCCGCAACCTGGCCGAATCCATGAAGAGCGTGAATGAACTGCTGGCCAATTTCGCCGAACTCAGTGCGTCACTCAAGAACAAGGAGGGCACCGTCGGCCAACTGATCAATAACCCCGAACTCTACAATCGCCTGCTCCGCACCGTGACCGAGGCCGAGACTCTCATCCGCCGACTCGAACCGATCGTCAACGACGTCCGCGTGATCACCGACAAGGTCGCTCGCGACCCGGCTCAGTTCGGCGTCAAGGCCATCTTCGATCGACGACCGCCCGGCGCCGGCACCAAGTTCCCCGTGTATCCGGACGAGCAGTCGACGGTGCCCGGCCGACTGGGGGACACCCGCCTCGGGTCACCCCTGAGATAGCCCGGGCACCGGGAACTGCGGCCCAGCTGAGGGCTGTGGCACAGTCGGCAACTGCGAGGCAGCTGCAGGCGGCGGGGACGACTGCGGCGGAACCGGCGGAGTGATCAGACCTTGCTGCGCTTCGCTCCGCAACTGCTCGGCGCGCTGAATCACCTGGGTGGGCGGCACCGTCTGCTGGGGTGCCAGGTTGAAATCCAGCACGCGTTCGTCACGCACCTCGAACGGCCAGAGATTCTCGGCGAAGAAATCGACGACCGGATACTGGTACCAGGGGGTCCGGAACTTGTGCGGCTCGGTCACGGTTTCATAGCCGTCTTTGACCACCTGCACGTTGCGCGTACCGTAATAGGTGAAACTCGTCGAGACCGGCGTCACGCCAATCCGCCGTTCGTCGACAAAGACAACCGCACCAGGGGGGTTGCTGCGAACCGTCATGCGGCGCCGCACACAGCCGGTGGGAGCGGTGACGGCCAGCAGGGCCAGCAACAGCCATGCAGATCGGCGGGTCGAGAGACTGAGAAGTGACCTGTCCACAGATTCGGCCCTCTGAGATTTCGATGGGGCGGGAAGTATAGTGTTCGGGGCGGGCGGCCGCCAGAGAGATAATGGCCCGGTGGCGGGCGTGGCGGGCGTGGCGGGCGGCCGTCTCGCACGCCGCGCCACAGGTTGCCAGCGTTCCCGGAAAGCGGTCCGCAGGCACGATTTCGGACGGCCGGCGACGCCGAGGCCTTACTGGCAGGTTAGACTACTGAGGGGACCTTCTGATCCGGGACAGTCAACAGGTTGGGAACGGCCGTGAACTGGGACGACAGCCTGCAGCATGCCGAAGTGAGCGACATCGGTCTGCGACGGATGACAAACCAAGATGCCTACGCCGTGGTGCTTGCCAGCGACATGGAGGCGTGGCAGCGGTCCGGGCACCTCTTTGTGGTGGCCGACGGGATGGGAGCACATGCTGCCGGGGAACTGGCCAGTGAACTGGCCGTGTCGGGCATCGCGCACCGCTACCCGAAATACCATGACCTGTCCCCCCCCGAGGCGCTGCATCGCGCCATTCAAGAGACGAATGCCGAGGTCCACCAGCGGGGGCAGGCAAACGTGGATTTCCACAACATGGGCACCACCGCCAGTGTGTTGGCGCTGCTCCCCCAGGGTGCTCTGGTGGCGCACGTCGGCGACAGTCGGGTATACCGGGTGCGGGGGCGTGTGCTGGAACAGCTCACGTTCGATCACAGTCTGGTCTGGGAGCTGCGGGAACACGGGCAGTTCGATCAGCATGCGGACTTTGCCAGCGTGGTCCCCAAGAACATCATCACGCGTTCCCTGGGTCCCAATGCCACGGTCCAGACGGACTTTGAGGGTCCGTTTCCTCTGGAGGTGGGCGACACATTCCTGCTCTGCAGCGACGGTCTGACGGGCCTGGTCAAGGACGAGGAAATCGGCCCGATCCTGGCCAGTCTGCCGCCCCGCGAAGCGGCTCAGGCGCTGACCGACCTGGCCAACCTCCGTGGCGGCCACGACAACATCACGGCGCTGGTCGTGCGCGTGACCGGCCAGGCGCTGACCACGCGCGTTGCGGCAGCTCAGCCACTGACCATCCTGCGCAGCCGCACGCGCAGGAAATCGCAGACCGCGTTGTGGATTGTGTCGAGCGTCTGTTTTCTGGCGGCGCTGGCGATGGCCGTGCTCGGCCAGCGCTCCCCTGCCCTGGTCGCCTTGGCGGGCGGTGTGATCACCGCGCTCGTAGCCGTCGTCCAGCGATGGACCACCGGCTCGCGCGGCATCGCACTGGGCGAAAGCCGACGCCTGGGCCGCGGCCCCCACGTCCGCATCGAGTGCCCGGTCAACGGTGAATTCGTCGGCAAACTCGCCGCACTCGTCGATCAACTGCGATCCGCCACCGAGGACGGAAACTGGAAGGTCGACCTCAGCGGGTTCAATCAACACGCCAGCCGCGCTCAACAGGCCAGTCGCGAAGGGAAGCACCAGGAGGCGCTGCAGCATTACATGCACGCCATCAGCTACATGATGGCCGAGCTGCGCGAGCAGAGTCGCCGGACCGGCGAGACCCCGCTCTGAACGGCGCCCCGCCCCCACACCCGTGTGTCTTCCCCGGCACACGTGTGTCTTCGTTCGGTGTCCACGTGTGTCTTCGTTCGGCGTTCGTTCGGTGCTAGCGTCCGCCGGAGGGAACTGCAGTTTGAAAAAGTGGGCGCACGTGCTATCGTCGTTGGTCTTGGCGGTTGCGCGTGCGTCGTCGCGGGCGCCTCGGCGTAAGAGGTGGGCATTGATGAATCTGCTGTCGCGCTACATCCTCAGTGAACTGCTCAAGGTGTTCCTCGTCACGCTTCTGGGCATGACGCTGGTGCTGCTGCTGGCCGTCATTGCGCAGGAGGCGATTCGGCAGGGTCTCGGGCTGTGGCCGATCCTGCGGCTGATCCCGTACTTTCTGCCCAACGCCCTGGTGTACGCGGTACCGGGCACGATTCTGTTTTCGGTCTGCAGTGTGTACGGCCGCATGTCGGCAGACAACGAGATCATCGCAGCCAAGTCAGTGGGGGTATCTCCGCTGGCGTTTCTGGCGCCCGGCTTCATCCTGGCCTTTCTCATCAGCCTGGCCGCGGTGTGGCTCAACGATGTGGCGGCCAGTTGGGGCCAGACGGGGGCGGAGCGGGTTGTGCAGCAGGCGATCGAGCAGATCGCGTACGGCATGTTGCGGACCCACCGGGCGTACAGCTCCCCCCGCTTCTCGATCAGCGTGGTGGATGTCGAGGGGCGCAAGCTGCTGCATCCCACCGTGACATTCCACGCCTCGGGCGACTCGCCGCCGTTCACCCTCATTGCGGAAGAGGCGGAGCTGCGTCTCAACGCGGACAAGACCGCGTTGAACATCCTGCTCACCAACAGCGAGCTCGACTGGGGCAAGGACTGGGGGTGCTATATTCCGGGTGTGGCGGAGCAGGAGATTCCCCTGACTGCCGCCTCGCGTAAGGGGGGGACATCCTCCGCCTCGGCCACCGCTGCGATCAAGGACATCCCGCAACGGATTGCGGAGCAGGAAACGGACATGCAGCACATGCAGCAGCAGTTCGCGGCGGAGGCGGCCTACGAGATGCTCACCGGCGAGTTCGGCGCGCTGATTGGGCCCAAGTGGAGTGGGCGTCATGTGCAGCTGCGCGACGCCGAACACCAGCTGTATCGGCTGAACCTCGTGCCCTGGCGGCGGTGGGCCAACGGGTTCAGCTGCCTGTTTTTCGTCCTGGTCGGCGCACCGCTGGCGATCCGCCTGCGGAACGCCGACATCTGGACCAGTTTCGGCTTGTGCTTCCTCCCCATCCTGCTGCTGTACTACCCGCTGCTCATGTATGGGCTGGATCGCGCCAAGTGCGGTGCGCTCCCCCCCTACAGTATCTGGATGGGCAACTTGGCGCTGCTGATCGGCGGCATCTGGCTGGTCTACGCGGTGCTGCGCCGCTGAGCGTCGTGCCGGTCCCCGGCCGGCGTGTCGGCGCGTCGGCCGGTCCTCAGGGCGGTCCGCATTCGCCTTGCCCTCCGGTTGCCCGCTCTGGTACACTCCCGCGGCCTCTGGCTGGCCGGGAGTCCAGGCTGCTGGCGGGGACGACGACCGGGAATCGTCGTAGCGCGCCGGAGATCACCGGTGTGCCGTTGGCGTTGCGACAAGGAGGTCGCCGTTGCTCGCGTATTGGCCCATCCGCTACAAGCTGTTGTTTGGCACGGTCCTGCTCTGCCTGATCGTGGCGATCCTGTCGTTCAGCGGGTTCCGCGGGGTGTACGCGTATCGCGAGCTGTCGCGCGGGATCAGCCAGCGGGCGGCGGAGATGGAGCCGGCCTCGAAGCTGATCGCGCAGGTGGCACAACTCCAGTTCACGCTGCCCCAATCGCACATCGGTGCGGAGTTCTCCGGGCGGCCGCGGTATGACATGGGGGTGATGCGGGAGCATTTTGAAACGAATCTGATCGCGGTCCGCAGCGCGCTGCAGAGTTATCAGGCTGCCTTGGAGGGCAGTACGGCCGACGATCCGTTCATCGGGGACAAGCGCCGGGAATATGAGACGGTGCAGGAGATCCGGCACTGTCTCGAACGGGTCACCGAGATGAAGAACGAGAGCGACTGGGTGCTGGAGCCGGTGGTGAGCAGCGAGCTGAAGGAGGAGCTGGAGCGGTTGGCGGAGCTGTCGGGCGAGCTGCCGAAATTTCTGCAGGACAAGATGCGTGCGTTTCGCGATCGCGTGCGGGGGCAGTACCATCGCTGGATCTTCCTCACCTCGACCGCGACCTTGCTGACCGGACTGGTCCTGGCCTGGCTGGTGCGGCTGTTCTACGTGTGGGTGTTTCAGCCGATGCGCATCCTGATCGACGGTTCGCGGCAGGTGGCGGCGGGGGACTTCGGGCACCGCATACAGCTGGCCACGCATGACGAGGTGGCGGAGCTGGCCGCCGCCATGAACGCGATGACCGACCGGTTCCAGCAGATCCGCGACGATCTGGACGCCCAGGTGCAGCAGCGCACCCGGGAGGTGGTCCGCAGCGAGCAGCTGGCCAGCGTCGGGTTCCTGGCCGCGGGGGTGGCCCACGAGATCAACAATCCGCTGGCCTCCATCGCGTGGGCCGCCGAGTCCCTGGAGTCGCGTCTGCATGATGTCCTGCAGGCCGCGGACGAGCGGCCGGAGGCACCGGACGACGCGCCGCAGCCGAATCAGGATGAGCTGGACGTCCTGCGCCGCTACCTGCGCCGGATCCAGGATGAAGCGTTCCGCTGCAAGGGGATTACCGAACGCCTGCTGGACTTCTCCCGCCTGGGCGACATCCAGCGTCACGACACGGACCTGCGCGAAGTGGTGCAGGGAGTGATCGACATGGTGAAACACCTGGGCAAGCACCGCCACAAGGAAATCCTGTTCGCGTGCACGGAACACGTCGTGGTCCATGCCAATGCCCAGGAGATGAAGCAGGTCGTCCTGAACCTCATCACGAATGCCCTGGACAGCATCGAGGACCACGGGACGGTTCAGACGCATCTGTGCCGGCGCGGCGCGTCCGCCGTGCTGACGGTGCGCGACAACGGCGGCGGCATGACCGAAGAAGTGTTGAAGCATCTCTATGAGCCGTTCTTTACGCGGCGCCGGGGAGGTCAAGGCACCGGACTCGGCCTGTCGATTACCTACCGGATCGTCACCGACCACGGCGGAGAGATCCAGGCGACCAGTGCCGGTCCGGGCCAGGGTTCGCAGATTCAAGTGACACTACCTCTGAGCCATCATGAAGAAGAAAAGCAAAGACAGCAGCAAGCCGCTTAGGAATCTGAAGATCTTGTTCGCGGACGACGAATCCGCGCTGCAGGAGCTGATGAGTCTCGAGTTGCCCCGCATGGGACACGAGGTTACCGTCTGCCCCGACGGCACGACCGCGGTGGCCGCCCTCACGCGGAACATGTACGACTGCCTGATCGTCGACCTCGACATGCCGGGGCTGACCGGAATCGAAGTGATCGAGCGGGCCCGGGAACTGACGCCGGACACGGAGGCGGTCGTGCTCACCGGCAAGTCCTCGCTCGATTCGGCCGTGGCTGCACTGCGCTTCGGGGCCTTCGACTACCTGACCAAACCCTGCCGCCTGATCGAGCTGCAGGCGCTGCTCGAACGCGTCGCGCAGAAACGCGAGTTGACCAACAAATACCAGGCGCTCAAACGGCGGCTGGAACGCATCGAGGGAGAGGCGCGTCTGATCGGCGGCGGACCGGCGATGGAGCGGGCCCGCCAGTTGATCGCGCGGGTCGCCCCCACCAACTCCACCGTCCTGATTCTCGGTGAGACGGGCACCGGCAAGGAACTGGTGGCACGGGCCGTGCACGACCAGAGCCTGCGGGCCGAGATGCCGTTCGTGGCCATCAACTGCGGCGCCCTCCCCGAAAACCTGATCGAGAGCGAGCTGTTCGGCCACCGCAAAGGTGCGTTCACGGGCGCCGACGAACACCGCACGGGACTGTTCGAGGTCGCGCACGGCGGTACGGTGTTCCTGGACGAAATCGGCGAACTCCCCAAAGCCATGCAGGCCAAGCTGCTCCGCGTGCTCGAGAGCGGCGAGATCCGCCGCGTGGGGGACAACGATGCCTTCCAGGTCGATGTGCGGGTCGTCTGTGCCACCCACCGGGATCTGGAAGAAATGGTGGCCGCCCAGGAATTCCGCGAAGACCTGATGTTCCGGATCAACACGTTCGAGATCCGCATCGCACCGCTACGCGAACGGGCGGCCGACATTCCGGAACTGGCCGCGCACCTGTTCCGGCGCTTCTGCCCCGGCGCCGTCGGTTCCGCCGAACAGTTCTTCACGCGCGAAGCGCTCGAAGCGCTGCAGGCCTGCCCGTGGCCCGGCAACGTGCGCGAACTGGCCAACGTCGTCGAACACGCCACCATCCTGGCAGACGAGCCTCCCATCACCGTCGCGCATCTGCCCGATCGCCTCACCAGGGGCCGCACCATTCGACTGCCGCGACGCAACGTCTCGCCAGTCACGCTGCGCGAGCTGGAGAACCAGGCCATTGACGAAGCGTTGGAGCGTCACCAAGGCAACAAATCGGCCGCCGCAGAAGAACTCGGCATCAGCCTCAAGACGCTTTACAACAAGATCCACCAGGCGGCCCAGCTGGAGAAGTCCGCCTGAGCGCGGCCCGACCATCCACCGGCGTTGGGGCCGCCCGCGAAGCCGGCCCCAGCTGCACGGCTGCTGGCCACCGGCACGCCGGTCGTCCTTAACGCACCGCCCGCACAACGCCAGCCACCACGCCGATCACCTGCGCTTCCTTCACGTAGATCGGCTCCATCGACGCGTTGGCCGGCTGCAGGCGGATCCGCTGCTTCTCCGGATACCAGTACTTCAGCGTGGCCTCACCGTCCGGCGTCTGCGCCACCACCATCTGACCCGGATGCGCAGTACTCTGCCGGCGAATCACGACGTAATCGCCATCCGCAATCTGCGCCTCGATCATCGAGTCGCCCGTCACCTGCAGCACGAACATGTCCGGCCGATCGAAAAAGTCGCCGAAGTCGATCCGCTCCTGCTGCTCAAACGCCAGCTGCGTCATGCCCGCCGCAACTCGCCCGGCCAGCGGCAGACCCTTCTCCGCGTCGATCGCCGCACGCGTCAACTCAATGGCCCGCGACTTGTTCGGACTGCGGCGAATCAACCCCTTCCTCTCCAACGCCTTGAGGTGGCACATCACGCCGTTGGGCGAACTGATACTGAACCGCTCGCCAATCTCGCGCACCGTCGGACCGTAGCCGCGCTGTGTGATCTTCTCATGAATAAACTGATAGACCTGCTGCTGCCGATCGGTTAGCTGGTCAAGCACGGACATGATCGCGTACCCCTCGTGGAAGTGACTGGCATGTACCGTCCCAAGTATAATATACGGACGTACAGAGTCAATAGCATTTGTACACCTCCCGAGGCCAGCCAGGCACAGCAGCACCCGACGTCACGTCCGGCCCTCCAAGAAACGGCCGGATCAAAAAAAAACTGGGTACTGCGTCAGCAATACCCAGGGTGCGGAATCGGTAATTACCCCCGAAGCTCATTCGGGCGCGGAACTCATTCGGGCGCAGTCATCGTCTGTGACTGGCCGGTCGGCTTCGCCGCCGGGGGGGGAACATCCTTGGGCGTTTCCGTCTTCTTCTCTCCGGAACAGCCGACCGAACCAAGACACAGGCCGACTGCCACGAGCACGACACACATTTTTCTGAGCATGAGCGTTCCTTAGCAGGGAGGACAGGTAACTCAGACCTAATCAAATGGAAACTGGTCTGGCTCGACCAGGCGTCCATCATGCATACCGCTGACGTAGATGTAGACGAGGCGGTCGACGTTATCGTCTACCCCCCGCACGGCTCCGTCAGCGTACGCGAACAGCACACGCTGTGGGTGTTCCGAGCTGAACATGTACCAGTCCTGGTAATCCCACTCGTACGCGTTGGTGGTCGGGTCGAGCGTTTCAAAGGGGGCCGCTTTGAGGCCCCAGCCAGTGACCATGCAACCCGCACCGATCCACGAGTTGGCAAACTCGTGCACGGTAGTCCACGGCCCCCCAACGCTGTTGCGATACCACCGCTTGCCACCTAGATGTTCACCGAACATCAGCGTGTAGGCCGTCCCGTCGCGCATGTCCTCGAAGCCGTATTTGGTGCGATTGCCGAAAACCCCGCGGTACTTGTCCCAGCTGTTGACCGGAATCGTCCCCATGCCCCCAGCGCAACCCAGGTAGTTCGAATAGGCCAGACCATCATGAATCCCAAATGTACCGCCGCCCACACTCCCACCCAAACTCGGGTCCGGGTTCTCGGCGCCAAACTGATGAAACAGAGCCCATATCCCTTTCGTAGCACGCTTCGGATCGGCTGACGGGCAAAGCATCGTCGAGATGGGAGTGCATCCGACATTCCACGTCGAGGCGTCAGCCCAGTACACCATTTCACAATCCGGCGGGTGCCCGTTGTTCTTGAACTTGTCCGGATTGAACTCCACAAGGATCTTGTCACTGAGCGTCTGTTGCTCCATGTACGGCAGCAGATATGCATGGACACCCAACCAGGGTACCGACCAGATTGTGGCTGCATCGGTCCACTGCGTGTACGACGGCCGCGAACGGTCGTCCGTCACAATTCCGTTGTAACCCGGCGGCAGGCGTCGGTAGACGTTGTGGAAATTGTGGGCGGCCAAAGCGATCTGCTTGAGATGATTCGAGCACTGCATGCGGCGAGCAGCTTCACGCGCTGCCTGGACGGCGGGCAGCAGCAGCGCAACAAGGACACCAATGATGGCGATCACAACCAGCAATTCCACGAGTGTGAAACCGACGCGCCGGCTCCTTCGTGTTCTGTCAGACGATTGCGACATGACCTGGCTCCAAGACGTGTGATGATGGGACGACAAAAATGAATACGTATCAGATCCCAACTACAAGTGGGCAGAATCCCTCGTCAGGGCCAAGCTCGATTCTACCCCTTGAGTGGTCCCCATCAAACCAGAGACACAATATATTGCTCGGATATCACTTGGGTTTGAGCGCCCGCGCCAAGCAACCGGATCAGAAGCCGCACATGCGGCAGAACCGGCACACCGCGTGCGTTCCTCCACCGCGCAGACCGCCATTCCAGCGCGTCCCCAGACGCGTGTAGTCGCGCTGCGGCGCGTCTGTTCAGTTTTGCTCGCGGAGCTCTTCCACACCAAACCGGTGTACGGTCGTCTGGTGACAGGTCTGGCCGGGCTTGAGAATCACTGTGGGGAAGTTGGGCCGGTTCGGCGAGTCAGGATAGTGCTGGGTCTCGAGGCAGAACCCGCCGTTGGTCGGGTAATTCCCGTTGGCCGGGCTGCCGTCCAGGAAATTGCCCGTGTAGAACTGAATTCCTGGCTGAGTAGTATGGATTTCCATGGTCCGTCCGCTGGCCGGGTGGACCACGCGCGCGGCCAAGGCCAACGATCCGTTCTGGTTCCGCAGCACGTAGCAGTGGTCGTACCCAGGCGGATCTCCCTTCACCTGGCCAATGCGTGAGCCGATCGCCTGCGGAGTAGTGAAGTCGAAGGGCGTCCCCTGCACGGGCGCCAATTCGCCGGTGGGGATCAGCGTGTTGTCCACTGGCAAATATCTGTCAGCGGCTATCATGAGCTGGTGATCGAGGATGGTGCCCGCGCCGGCTCCGGCGAGATTCCAGTAGCAGTGGTTGGTCAAGTTGATGGGGGTCGCCTGGCTGGCGGTAGCCGTGTAGTCGATGCACAACGCGTTGTCGTGGGTGAGCGTATAGACCACGGTGGCCTCGACGGTTCCGGGATAGCCTTCTTCGCCGTCCGGACTGGTGTAGCTGAACCGCACGCCGACGGCCGCCTCGGTCTGCACGGGCTGAGCTTTCCAGACGACCCGGCTGAAGCCGACCTTGCCGCCGTGGAGATGATTGGGTCCGTCGTTGGTGGCCAGCCGATACGTCCGGCCATCGAGCGAGAACTGGCCTTTGGCGATCCGGTTGGCGTACCGCCCCACCGTGGCGCCGAAATAGGGGTGATCGCCCAGATAACCTGCCAGGCTGTCGAAGCCGAGCGTGATGTTCTCCAGTGTGCCGTGGCGATCGGGAGTCCGGAGTTCCACAACGATCGCTCCGTAGGTGCTGACCTTCATGACCAGCCCCTGCGCGTTGACACACGTGTAGAGGTCAATCTGCTGGCCGGCGGCGGTGGTGCCGAAGGCAGACTTGCTCACGCCCATGTCTTCTCCATTCCTGGAACACGTTTTGACGGAGGACAGCGAACCGCAGCCGGCGCACGCCCCCGGGCACTGGGCAGCGGCCGGCGCGGCCAGCGCCAACCCGAGTGCACCGCTGATCGATAACAGAGCCATCCCGGGCACAGACAGTCGTTTCATGATCCCGAATCCCCCCATCCTCAAGTTGAACATCTCAGCACTGCCGCGTGGAGCGTATTATGGTCAGGGAAGCCCGGGCTCGTCCAGCGTTGCGGGGCAGCGTGCCGGGCGCCATGCGAGAAGGCAAGACGCCGCAGCGACCGGCAACTATCCTCACAGTCATGTGGAACAAGGCACCTTCCCCGGCAGAGCCGCACCGGGCCAGCCGACTGGCGATTGACTGGCAGGCCGCGTTGGAGACGCATCACCGTTGGTTGCGGACGGTGGTCTATGCGCGTCTGCGCGAGTCCGACGCCGTGGAGGAGGTGCTGCAGGAGGTGGCGTTGGCGGCCGTGCGTCAGGCGGCGCCGCTGGCGGATCCCGCCAAGGTGGCTCCCTGGCTCTATCGGCTGGCCGTGCGTCAGACGCTGTTGTTCCGCCGCAAGTGCGGTCGGCGACGGCGACTGACTCAGCGGTATGCCGAGCGTGTGCCGGCCTCCCAGCGGGACGCGTCCCCCAATCCACTGGACTGGTTGTTGTTGGCGGAGCGCCGCCAGGTCGTGCGTGACGCGCTGGAGCGGCTGGCGACGCGGGACGCCGAAATCCTGCTGCTGAAGTACAGCGAAGGTTGGAGCTATCACCAGATTGCCGCCCACTTGGGTGTCAGCCACAGTGCGGTGGAGACGCGTTTGCACCGCGCGCGGAACCGGCTCCGCCACGAACTGCTGGCGCGGCGATACGTTGAGGTTGGATGATGGGATCGTGGCAAGACCATGACGAGGTGGACCAGCAACGCCTGGATCTGCTGATCGACGGCGAGTTGAGCGAGGAGCAGGAGCGGCAGCTCATCGGGCAGCTGGAACGCAGCCCGGACGGGTGGCGGCGTTGCGCGCTGACGTTTCTCGAACACCGCAGCTGGCAGCGGGCCATGCAGGCCGTGGCAGCGCCGTGCCAGGGCGCGGGGCACGCGTCCGCGCGGCGGGCGGCCACGCCCGAGGGGCGCAGCCGTCCCTGGACGTGGGCATTGGCGTTGGCCGCCTTGTTCCTGGCGGCGTTTGGCGTGGGGACCCTCCTCCGCCCCGCCGGCAACCCGCCGGAAGTCGCCGGGCAACCGGCCAGCCCGGCACCGGCACCTCCCGCTGCGCTGGCTCATGCTCCAAGCCCGACCGAGCCGCCCCAGGCCGCTGGCGCGGGGCCGGCGGAGCACCTGTACCTGGGCGATCTGACCCTGGTCAACGACGCGGGCGGCGAGATCGACGTCCCTGTGTACGACTGGAATCAGCACGTGGCGGAAGAACTCATGTTTCGTTCACAACCGCTGCCGCCAGATGTCATTCGCCACTTGAAACGTCATCAGGTGCGGAGTTCGCGCAGCTACACACACGTGCAGCTGCAGGACGGACGGCAAGTTGTCTTCCCAGTGCAGGAAGTCGATATCACGCCCGTCGGCCGCACAGCATACTGAGCCACGGGCCCGCCCGGACCGATTGGGATTCTGTCAAGTTGGATTCTGCGAAGACAAAACAAGACAAGACAAGAAAGGTCTCTGCCATGCAATGCATACGGACAACCCGATGGACCCGCGCGGCGGCCGCACTGGCGCTGCTGACCGTAACTGCCAGTGCGTTGGGGGACGAGCCGGCGGCGGCACCCGCTGCACCGACCGACCAAACGGTGCAGATCACCTTGGACGTCAATCTGGTGAAACCCGGCCAATACTGGCTGGGCGTCATGTGCACCCCCCTGGATGACGAACTGCTCAAGGCCCAGCTCGGCGTCGAACACGGTCTGGTGGTTCGCGAAGTGGTCAACGATTCTCCGGCCGCCAAGGCGGGGCTGCAGGCACACGATATCCTGATCCAGGTCGGTGACCAGGCGCTGACAGACTTGAGGACCCTGGTGGCCCAGATCGAGGAGACCGGTGAGCACGCGTTGACCCTGACGTTCCTGCGCCAGGGAGAGCGCCAGACGGTGGAGGTCACGCCTGTGAAACGGCCGGCCGAGTCGGAAGCCAAGGCCGCGAAAGCCGACAAGGAAGCGGCCGACGAATGGAAGATGCTGCAGGAGAAACTGCATCAGATGCAGGTTCCCAAGATCATCCAGGAGCAGCAGCAGGACGGGACGAAGATGCTGTTCATCATGCCGGGCGTCGTGCTCTCCGATCACGCCAAGAACTTCCCCAAGGATCTGGAGGTGACGATCACGAAGAAAGGCGACGAGACGGCCAGGATCATCGTCCAGCGCGGTGACGACCGGTGGGAGGTCGATGCGAATTCTCTCGACAAGCTGCCGGAAGACATCCGCCCCCACATCACACAGATGCTCTGGGGCACCGTCAGTATCGCCGTGGGGGACAGCCGCATCAGCTGGTCGTCCGATGCCCCCCAGCCACTCGTGCTGCCCGAAATCACCGCCGACATCCTGAGGAAATCGTTCAAAGCCGCACCCACCTTGCGCCGCGAGATCCGGGGACTAGCCGATAAGATTCCCCAGCAGGTCCGCGACAAGATCGAGCAGGGACTCAAAGACGCGCAGCAGCAGGTGGAGGCAGCTCCGAGTGCCGTGCCCGCGGAGGCGCTGGACCAGATCCGGCAGGAACTGCAGGAGCTGCGGGAACAACTCGAGCAGCTCCGCGCCGAGCGGGCGGCGCCGGCTCCACCGGAAACGGAAGCCGAACAGACGGCCGACAGCCCCGACACGGCCAAGCAGGGATCGTGACGGCCGCCGGCCACACCCCCGATCCGTCCTCGCGGGACCGGCACCTCCGTTCGGTCCCCGGGGCGCACCCGGGCGCACCAGCCGGCCGCCGGCCTACAACAGGCTTTCCAGCAGCAGCCGCATCTTCCGCATCTCCCCCGTGTGGTCGACGTCGGGCAGCTCGCGCAGGTGCACGCTCAGCGCGCGATTGTAATGGACCTTCCGCAGCTGGCTGATGAGCCGGCCGTATTCGATCTCCCCCTGGCCGATACGGACCTGCAGGGCGTCCTTCGTCGAGTCGCGCAGGTGCACGTGAAAAACGTATTTCATCAGCTTGCCGGTGTTGCGCCGCGAGTGAGGTCCGCAGACGTAATGGCTGGGGTCGAGCGTCAGGCCGAGCCCCTTGACATTGTCGCACAGGACCACGGCTGTATCGGGGTCTTCGGTCAGGCAGCCGATGGTCGTCAACATCCCGACGCGCGCCCCCTCCAGGGCCGCCACATCGACCAGCCGCCGGAGCCGTTCCACCTCTTCGTTAAACGGCGTGCCCAGCTCGCTGGAAGGCACGACGAGCGTGACAACTTTGGTGGCTTTCGCCAACTTGCAGATCGCGCGAAAGTGCCGGTAATACTCCTCGCCGGTGGCGCGAATGTTGACCGCGTACGCCACCACGTTCAGGCGATGCGTTTCGCGGCACAACGCCACCGCCTTGTCGAAGTTCGACTCCACCTCCGACGGCCGCAACTGAATCCCGTCCTCGTCAATCGCGATCTCAACGCTCGCATACTCCAGATCCACGAGTCGCCCGATGGCGTCGTGCAACGGCAAATCCCGAAAGCACTCCGTCGATGCTGCAACTAACACTGCCTCGCTCCTCCTGGGGAAGCACGCTGAACAGATGACGACCAAGCGTCCATAGCTTAGCGAGCGAAGGACATTTCTGGCAACACCACAGACGTGCCGGTGGCCGACCCACTATAATCAACGCACATTTTGCTCTATGGTCTGGAACGCGGTCGGAAGTCAACGCACGGCAGCATTGCCGGGGAGCTAGCACCATGAATACGACAAGTGGCACCAGCGCAGCTGCAGACGCGCCGCACCCGGCGGCGGTTCCGCCCGGGCCCTGGCTGTGGCCACCACCGCCGCCGCGACGCCGGCTGCTCACCTGGATCGGCTGGATCGGGTTTCTGGTCTGCGGCGTCCTGCTGCTGAGCCAGCGGTCTGCTCGGCGCGACTACCTGGACGTCACCCGGGGGATTCGCGAACGGTTCCACTCCGGCGCCGCCACCGGCCAGGACAAGGTGGCGGTGATCTCCGTGCGCGGGATCATCATGGAAGGGGACGGGTTCGTGAAGCGGCAGATCGATCGCGTCCGGCAGGACGCACGCGTCAAGGCAGTCGTCGTCCGCATCGACACGCCGGGCGGGACGGTCACGGGATCCGACTACATCTATCACCACCTGAAAAAGCTGCGTGAAGAACGGAACATCCCGTTGGTGATGAGCATGGGGAGTATTGCGGCCAGCGGCGGGTACTACATCGCCATGGCTGTGGGCGATCAGGAGAAGTCGATTTTCGCGGAACAGACGACGACCACCGGTTCGATCGGCGTGATTGTGCCCCATTACGATCTCAGTGGCCTGCTGGCGCGCTACGACGTGCGCGACGATTCGGTCAGCAGCCATCCGCGCAAGCAGCTGCTGAGCATGACCCGGACCATGTCCGAGGAGGATCGCGCACTCATCCAGGCGTATGTCGACGAGTCGTTCCGGCATTTCAAGGATATCGTCAAGGCGGGGCGCCCACAGCTGCGGCAAACCAACCCGGCCGACAGCCTGCTGGACCCGACCCAGGAGCGGGATCTGGCGACGGGCGAGATCTTCACCGCGTCGCAGGCCCGCGCGTACGGGCTGATCGATGAGATTGGATTCATCGAGGACGCAATCGAGCGCGCCGTGGAACTGGCCGGACTCGATCGCCGCACCGTGCGTGTGGTCCAGTACCAGCGTCCCCTGTCGCTTGGAAGCCTGGTGGGGATGGCGGAAGCCTCATCCGGCGACGTTCCGCTCGAGGCGCTGTGGGAGCTGAGCACACCGCGCGCCTACTACCTGGCGACAACCTGGCCGCCGCTCGTCACCAGCCGCCCGGAGTGAGCCGAGCGGATCGCGGCGCGCAAGACGCGGCCGTCGCGCCCGTGGGTTTACCGGTCCGGCGCAACCGGCGCATCCAGCTCAGGACCGGTGGCGGGCGGGGGCGGTAGGCCGGGGGGCGGCGGCGGGGGCGGACCCTCGAATTCGGGCCCGCCTGCCCAGCCCGGCGGGCGGCCGCCGCCCGGGCCACGGTCCCAGGGGGATCGCTTGCTCGGATCGCCCGCGAAGCGGCGTTGTTTGTACCAGACCCGCAGTTCCCAGTACATGCGGTCGCGGGGCAGACTCTCCAGCCACCGCCGCTCCACGTCGCTGACGAAATTCCTGTCCTGCGCGAACTGGTCGAGCTCCTCCAGGCTGGGGTTGGTCTGCATGCGGCTCAGCACGGCCGCGCCGATCCAGAAGAGCACTATCCGCTGGCGTTCGTCCGGGCTGGCATTCGCCAGCACTTGCTGGGCCTCTGGCGACACCAGCGTCTGCAGACGCGCCACCTCTTCCGGGGTCGGACGTGGCCGGTTGGGATCACGGCGGAAGGTGTAATCGAACCGCAGGCGATGGCGATCGCGTTCGTGATCGTACTGGTGTTTGAGGTCCGCGAAGGCCGGGTCGTCCGGCAGTGCGGCCCGGATTTCGGAGTGGTGGTCGGCGAGGAACTGGTCGAACCAGTTGTAGATGACGGTGAGATCTGCGGGGCTCATCATGAAGCCGGCGGCCATCATGCGGCGACGTTTAGCCTGCTGCTGGCTTCTCAGTTCCTGGATCTTCACCAGGCGTTGATCGGCCGGGAGGCTCAACAGTTCCGCGCGTTCCGCGGGGTTGAGCGTGCGGAGCCAGTCGTAGTACTGCGTCAGGACCTGCTGCAGCTGTGCGTGCCGCGGGTCGCGCGACAACTCCTGGTGGAGCTGCCGCAGCCGCTGCTGATCCACCGGCGGCAGTTCGTCGAACCGGCGTTTCTTCTGGAGCACCGCCGCCTTCTCCGCGTCCGACATCCGGGTCAGATCGGGTGCGCGGGCCGCCGCAGGCTGTGCGGCGTGCGTGGCGCCGGGCAGGCCGGCGGCGGCCAGCGCGGCGAGCAGGCCGGCCAGCGCCGCAGAGCGTGCGGGCCGCCGCGGGCCCTGGCCGGGCCGGGTCGCCGTCTGCCGCGCGGGTCGCTGTGCGCCGCGTGCCGCCGATTCAGCGTGCATCATCCGACTCCTCTGCAAATAACCCGGTCGCCTCCAGCTGCCGCAGGAAGTCGACGCTGTCGGCGACTTCGTAGAGGTCCATGTTTTCGATCACCGGCAGATCGCGCTGGAGCGCGGCATTGGGGCGGCTGAGATAGCTGGAGACCGCCAGGTAACCGACCAGCGCGGCGAGCAGCGTGCCGATCCCGGCCGCGCCCCAGACACTCCACACGCGCAGACGATTCCGTCCCGGGACGGCGGCCAGTTCCTCGGCCACCGAGAGGGCGATCATCTCGACAGTGGTCTGCGTGAACGACTCGCTGACCTCGGCGCGCGGCAGCTCGTCCAGCATGTCCCAGGCGCGCTGCAGCTGCTGCAGTTCCCGCCGGTACTCCACGTTCTCGGCCAGCCGCCGTTCGACCTGCTGCGATGTCTCGGCATCCAGTTCGCCGTCCAGGTAGGCGACCAGCTGCTCGTAGGCTTCGTCGTTCGTGCTGTACGATTCAGGCTCACTCATCGGGATGACACTCGGGTACCACACCATCCTTCATATAAGGTTCGAGAGCTGCGCGCAGGTTACAGCGTGCCCGCGACAGCAGGGACTTGACCGCCTGCGTCGACAAGCCCATCGCCTGCCCGATGTCGGCATAGCTCATGCCCTCGAACTTGGACAACAACAGTGCCATCTTCTGCCGTTCGCTCAACGCGCCCACCGCCTGCCGCACCATCTCGGCCCGCTCCCGATTGTCGACTTGTCGTGTGGGCATCAGACCGCTGGCCGCCAGCGCCAGCTGGTCCAAGGGGGTGGCCTGCGAGTCGGCGTTCCGCGGCGGAGTCAGGTGCACTTCCCGCCGGCGGGCCAGCGACCGCAGGGCGTTGCTCGCCACATTGTTGGCAATCGTGAACAGCCAGGTGGAGAATTTGGCGCCCGGTTCGTACGTCTTGCGGGCACGAAAGACGCGCAAGAATACCTCCTGCGCCAGATCCTCCGCCACGTCTCGCTGGTGGACCAGTTGTTCCAACACGGATATCAAACGACCCTGATAGCGCTGTACCAGCTCCTCAAAGGCCGCTGCATTGTCGTTGCGCACCTGCAGCATCAGCCGCACGTCCGGATCACGCAGCTCGTAGTTCTGGGCAGTCGTATCGCTGAGGGCCAATCGTGGATCCTCGCCTCGGTTACACGCACCAAGCTCCATTGCCGGATGGGCCGCATCAGTCCAACACCTGCGCACAGCCACGACCACGTGACCTACGCGACGGCCATTTCGTCCGTTCCACCCCGCCCGGGCGATCGCCACCCGGCACCTGCTGCCACGCAGCAGGCCACCGGCGTCGCCACACCCAGACGCCAACTCCCCCCTATTCTAAACGACGCCCGCCCCCGCACCATGCCTCACACAACGCGTCTGCGGCGCCCCGTTCACCCGTACGGAATAAAACCCCAGGTCCGGCCTCGCAGACCGCTGCCACCGGCCCTTTTCCGCGGCTCCCGCGTCCCGCCGGGTCCGCCCGCGTGGGACAGCATCTGGCCAGTGCGGTGGCCGGGTCCGCTAGGCCGAGTTTTCCGCGCGGCGCAGTTGCCCGCAGGCGGCGTCGATCGCGTCCCCCTTCCGCTGGCGGAACTGGACGTTGACCCCACCCTGCTCCAGCAGATCGCGGAACTGGCGGATGGCGGCGGGGTCGGGAGTCTGGTAGGGGAGTCCGGGCACGGGATTGAAGGGGATCACATTCAGCAGCGCCGGGCGGCCGCGCAGCAGCCGCACCAGTTCCCGCGCGTGCGGCGGCTGATCGTTGAGGCCCGCCAGGAGCACATACTCATAGGTCAGTCGCCGGCCGGACAGTTCAAAGTACTCGTCGGCCGCCGCCAGGACCTCCTCCAGACCGATCCGCGCGTTGACCGGCACCAGCTGGCTGCGCAGCGCGTCGCTGGCCGCGTGCAGCGAGACGGCCAGATGATAGTGGTGCGTGTGCCGGGCCAGCCGCCGCATGGCCGCCGGGAGCCCGACCGTGGAGATCGTGATGCGGCGCGTCCCAATGCCGAACGTGTCTTTTCGGCGCGCGAAGTCGAGCGCCGGCAGCAGCTGATCCAGGTTGGCCAGCGGCTCGCCCATCCCCATCACCACAATGTGGCTGAAGCGATCGGGTGCCGGCAGCAGGCGTTGCAGGCGTGCCATCTGTTCCACAATCTCACCAGCCGTCAGGTTGCGCGCCACCCCGCGCAGCCCGCTGGCACAGAACACGCAGCCCATCGCACAGCCGACCTGCGTGCTGAGGCAGATCGACCACCGCGCGCGGCCCGGCAGGAGCACGCATTCGATGTGCTGCTGGTCGGCCAGCTCCAGCAGCAGTTTCTGCGTGCCATCGGCGGCGCGGCGGTGCGCGGCGATCCGCGTGGTCCAGAAACCAAACGACTCCGCCAGCTCCGCCCGCAGCCCTTTGGGCAGGCTGGTCAGCTCGTCCCAGCTGTCCGCCCGCCGCGCGTAGAGCCCCTGGCGGATCTGTTCCAGCCGGTACGCCGGATGACCTCGCTGCTGGAGCCAGCCGGCAAGCGCCTCGGCAGTAGGTTCGAAAATGCTATTCATCCTAGGTGGCCCGGTGCGGGAATCCGGGAGTGGCCTGTACCTGCCCGGCGGCCAACGCCGCGGCGAGCGATTCCAGGTCGGGGAAGACGCAGTGGCTACAGAAACGGATCACCCAGTTGTGCACCAGAGGACTGACCGCCACCACGAACCGGCCGTGCTGACGCGCTTCCCACATCTCGATCGCCGTACCCATCGAAGCTTCCGGCACGAAGGCGACCACCATGTCGACCTCCCGGCACATCGCGTTGTGCCGCTCGAATACCGCCCGCCCTTGGACGTCGTTGTACTGCAGCGAGTCCTGATGATCCGCCAGCGGATCGTACACGTCCGCCGCCGGGAAGTAATCCTCCAGCACCTGCTTGAGCCGCGCGCGGTACCCTTGATGATGCAGCACTTCGCCCAAGTGCGACCCCTGCATGATGCCTGCCAGAAAGATCCGCATACAACACCCGTGGTCCAGTCTACCAGAAGATCAGGTCCGACCCGGGCCACGCACCCACCCGCGTCAGCCCGGCACCCAGTATATTAGAATCTGGGAAATGCCCGCTATGGCCGACCGCCGCCTGGCGGAGGACTCCTCTGCGAAAGTGACAATCCATGCTCTCCTTCGAGCCCCAGCGCACTGCCTACGATCTGCATTTCCGGCTGGCCGGCATCCCGGTCCGCGTGCACCCGCTGTTCTGGCTGGCCGCACTGATCCTGGGCACAAGCGGCTCGTGGGATGCCGCCGGCCAGGTGGACCCCGACGCAGGCATGCAACTGCTGATCTGGACCGGCGTCCTGTTCGTCTCCATTCTGGTGCACGAGCTGGGCCATGCGTGCGTCATCCGCTACTTCGGCCAGATGCCCCGGATTGTCCTGTACATGATGGGCGGCCTGGCGATCACCGACGAGGGATCCGGTTTCGGTTACCGCGCCGCAGCGCGGCGCACACCACAACAGCAGATCCTGATCTGCCTGGCGGGACCGGCGGCCGGCTTCGTGCTGGCCAGCGCCACCGTGGCGCTGCTGATCCTGCTGGGAGGCAGATTCCAGTTCGATCTGGCGGACTTTCCGTTCTTCTACAAGTTCCAGCCACCCCCCAATGCCGCGCGACCGCTGGTGATCATGATCCATGGCCTGCTGTTCCTCAATATCTTCTGGGGGCTGGTGAATCTGTTGCCCGTGCTGCCGCTCGACGGCGGTCAGGTGGCCCGCGAGCTGTTCGAAATGTCCGACCGCTGGAACGGACTGGCGCGCTGCCTGTGGCTGTCGGTCATCACAGGCGCCGCCGTGGCAGTCGCCAGCTGGGCGCTGCTGCACAGCATGTTCATGGCGCTGCTGTTCGCGTCGCTGGCCGCCTCCAACTACATGACGCTCCAGCAGATCTCGGGGGGGGGCACAGGAGGTCGTCCGTGGTAGACCGCAACGTGCCGGCCAGTGCCGGGAGCGTTCCCGCGCGCCGCGCCATCGTGCTGGGAGCCAGCAACGTCACACTCGGACTCTCCACGGTGGTGGCCACGGCCCAGCAGGCGTGGGGCACGCCGCTGGAGATCCTGGCGGCAATCGGACACGGCCGCTCCTATGGCCTGACCAGCTCTGTCCTCGGACGGTCCCTGCCCGGCATCCTCCACTGCGGACTCTGGGACGAACTCCACCAACGCCCCCCGCTGCCGACCGCGGCATTGGTGACCGACATCGGCAACGACATCCTGTACGGGAGCGACGTGACTGTGATCCTGCGGTGGGTCGAGACCTGTCTGGAACGCCTGCACAACGTCTGCGATCGGCTGGTGATCACGCGGCTGCCGCTGGCCAGTCTGCACCGCACACCAGACTGGAGACTGCGTTTACTAGTCTCCCTATTTTTCCCCGGCTCACGCAGCAACTACCGGGATGCGCTGGCCAAAGCGCATGAAGTAGATCAGGCGTTGTTGTCGTTTGCAGGCCGGTACCGCGCTTACATCGTGCAGCCGGACTGGACGTGGTTCGGCTGGGATCCGATTCACATCGCGCGTGCGCATCGACCGGTCGCCTGGCAGAAGTATCTCGCCTGTTGGACCGACGGAAGAGTTTTTTCTCCTGCGCGACGATCGCTGCGTCGCTGGCTCACCACAACTGGCGCGCGACCTTCGCGGTGGACCTTCCTGGGCATTGCGCGCGAGTGTCAGCAGCCGACAGTGCGGTTATCAGACGGCAGCACACTGTCACTGTATTGACATCGCGTGTGGAGCGCTCGCAGCGCAGCGCAACATTGCTGCTGCGTCAGAAAACCACGGCAAATACAGTGCTAAACTGTTTGCCGTCACACTGTGTCGTGAGCGCTGCGACGTTACAGCGCGTGATGGAGTGTGTGCACTGGGACGTATTCGCGCGCGGTGCAGCGCATGCGTAACAGATGCGTGTGTGCGCACATCCAACATGCGTGTACGTCATCGCTGCGTCAGCGCGCTGGTGATGTCGACAGATGAAAACCAGAAAAAATTTTCCCCAAAACTGTGGAAAACATGTTGCATAAATTCTGTTCATTCGTACAACTACGTAGTTAGGAATCGTAACCACATTGGTTTCTTGTCGGCGTGACAATCAAAACGCGAGCGTGATGCAGACAAGACCTGAGCAAACGGAAAGTGGTTTTCGAGTTGTAGGTGGAATCTGACTTGTGAGCTTTGCAAACGGAAGTCACAAGACAGTGTTCGCCGTAGGACCTGTTTAACGGAGGTAGAATTGTGGCCAAGAAGAAGAAAGTGAAGAAGGCGGCGCCCAAGAAGGCAGTCAAGAAGGTCGCCAAAAAGAAGGTCGCCAAGAAGAAGGTCGCCAAGAAGGCCGTCAAGCGGAAGAAGAAGTAGGCCGCCTTCGCCACGTGACGTGGCACACACGACTTCGACGAGAAAGAGCCGTCAGAACACCTAAGTTCTGACGGCTCTACGATTTGGGGACGGCAGCGCCGGCCCGTCCGCCCCCCCTTGCACGGCCGGCGGCGGCCGTGTCAACCGAGCACAGGGAGGGTGGGAACCGCCGGGTTATGGGCGGCGTTCTCCGCCAGGTTCCGGGCCAGCTGCACGCAGATCTTCTCGAGATACGGCGCGACGGTAGCGTCCTGGAAGTTCGCCGTTGTCTTGCCCTCGTCGCCGTGCACTCGGATCTGCATGTTGATCGGCACTTCTCCCAGAAACGGCACGCCCGCTTCCCGCGCTTCTTTCGCCGCGCCGCCGCTGCCGAAGATGTCATAGCGCTTCTGGCAGTCCGGGCAGATGAACCCGCTCATGTTCTCGATCATGCCGAGTACCGGAACGTTGACCAGGCGAAACATGGCAATCGCTTTGGCGGCGTCGAGCAGAGCGACATCCTGTGGCGTGCAGACAACGACTGCGCCGGTGATGGGAAGCAGTTGCGACAGGCTGAGCGCCACGTCACCGGTGCCCGGCGGCATGTCAATGATCAGGTAGTCGAGTGTGCCCCAGTCGGTGTCGCGCAGAAACTGCGTGATGGCGCCGTGCAGCATCGGGCCGCGCCACACAACAGCCTGGTCCCGGCGAATCATGAACCCCATCGACATCACCGGCATGCCGTCGAGCGTGACTGGTTTGATCTTGTTGTCG
>DAISIS010000012.1:0-26598 GCA_036821925.1 Pirellulaceae bacterium | reverse complement strand
CGGCGGTTGGCAACGTCGTAGTGGATGTGATCGACGCGGTGCCGAGCGACATCTCGGGTGTGGTGTATCTGGACGTCAACAACAACGGCATCCACGATCCGCAGGAGGTCGAGCTGGCGGGAGTCGAGGTGACGCTCACCGGCACAAACGTGCGTGGAGTGCCGCTCAACATCACGGTCAAGACCGACGTGAACGGCGTGTTCCTGTTCGAAAACATCCTGCCGAACGCGGAAGGCGATACGGTCGGCTACACGATCACATCGGCCACGGCCAAGTTCCTGATCGACGGCCAGGACAGCATCGTGGATCCCGCGACCGGCGACGATCTCAACCCGGGCACGGCCGGCGACGATGTCTTCACCGGTGTCGATCTCGGACTGTGGGGAACCGAGCGGTCGGAAGGCAACTACCTGTTCGGCGAGCGCGGCTTGCAGAGCAAGTACATCACGATCGCTCAGTATCTGTCGTCGACCCGCAAGGGGTTGGCCCTGGCCACCAACATGCAGGGAGAGGACTTCTGGTTCACCCTGCTGCAGGGCTGGGAAGGGGTGCAGACGGCCCACGCACAGTTGGCCAGCGACCTGGCCAGCTGCCAGTTGACCATTGTGGATGTCAACGGCCAGACCCACACCCGGACGATCAGCTACAAGCATTACCACGTGGCGGGCGACCGCACGACCGGCGAGTACATGATCTACTTCAATGGCTCGGCGGCCGATCTGGGATTCAACCTGGTGGCCGTCCAGGACGGTGAGGCGGGTGCCGAAGGAGAAGCGGTGGAGATGTACGACGCCGATTTCGCCCAGGGGGCGGATGAGGTGTTCGCCGCGGATGCCTGGGCCTAGGGCTTGCTCAGCACCAGACGACGGCCGGAAATGCCAGCGACCCGGCTTCCCTCAGGAAGCCGGGTCGCGCCATTTGTTGAATCTGGCTGGAACGCTCCGCCGGCCGTGTGCCGGGTCGCGTCAGTAGAGGATGACCACGCCGAGCGTGAGGCCGTGCAGCCAGTACTCGGTGTCGTTGAAGCCGCCGAAGGCGGGACGCGCTGGCCCGATCAACGGATTGCCGTGGAACTGGGTGGTGTTCACCACCCGGTCCACCTGATCGCCGCTCAACGCCACGTTGGAGATCCACAGGAAGTTGTAGCCGGCCGTCAGCCGCAGCCAGTTGCGGACGTCATAGCCGGCCGTGACACCGAACTCGGGAATCCAGGCCGTCACGTCGCGCGAGTAGCTGCTGCCCATGTTCGTGGGCTGGGCCAGGATGCCGCCCGGCCAGACGGCCGGTACGTCGGTCGGTGCCGTGATGACCTGGGATCCGTTGATGTGCAGGCTCTGGTGCATGTTGCCTACGCTGAACTTGGCCAGCCCGCTCACGGTCCATTTGCCGTGCCGGATCTCGCCCGCCAGCCCGACCGTACCGCCGTGGAACTCGTTCTTGGCGCCGAATTCATCGAGTACGTCGATGAGCGTGCCGATGGCGACCGCCCCGGCCGGATCGATCGACACCGAACTGCTGAAGACCGACAGGTCGTCGTCCAGTCGCAGGAAGTGATAGCCGCCGACCAGATCCAGGTTATAGCCGCGGCCCGCCAGGACGCTCGAACGCAGATAGGCCTCCGCCGACAACACGCTGCTGGAGGTGTCCGCCGTCACGCCCCCTGCAATCAGCCCCGGACTCGAGACCAGGAACGAGTCCTCCTGCTCCAAGACGATGTTGTAGAACGGCCGCGCCAGCACGGTGCTGCCGTCGGGCGACGACAGGTAGGTTCCCTCGGAATCGCCGTGCAGGCCCCAGACTTTGGCACCCATGCCCAGCGTTTCGCACTCGTCAAACCAGAAGCCGAAATCGGCCCGCGCCCCGGGAGCCATGCCACCGCCCACGGTGCCCCCACCAAAGGCGATCGTGGCGTCCGGCAACGCACCGTTGGCACCCGATGTGACCAGTGGTGGCGTCGTACGTCCCTTGCCCCACCACATCAAGGCATCAAAGCTGGCCCACGCGTGCCGCGGACGGCACAGCGGACAGGAACAGCTGGGATGGTGCTGCCGGCCGAACAGCCCCGGCGACAACCAGCCGTCAGCACACCCGGCATCGGCACAGCTCGTGCATCCGGCGTCCGCACCTGCCTCGTCGCCCAGACAACCGGCCGACACCGTAGAGTATTGCGGACTGCCCTGGGCCTGCACCCGCCCCGGGACGAGACCCAGCAGGGCGACTGCCGCCGTGAAGAGAGTGATTCGTGAAATCATGGTCAATGCTCGCCGGCGTGAAACAAACGGGTTTCTAGTCTGTAGACATCGGTCAGCACAGCTGAAAAGACTAGGAGGACCGCTAAGGCCCCTAAAGGCTGTGCAGGTGTCGTGTCTCTCCCGGTCCGGGATATCTTGTGTAGCCCCCCAAAAAACTCCGATTTTCGCTCCCCTTTCGGAGGTCTGTCGTATGGTTATTTCGGCGTTTGATGCGGGGCACGTCCATGAATTCACATCGGACGGCTCGCAGCGCAAATGCCGGTTGCGCGGGGCGACGACACCATCCCAAAAATGACCAATCCTGTTAGAGTGGATGGAGGTTCGCGAGTTCGCGAAGTCAGGTTGCCGCGCCGCGCGCACCGCCGGGGCTGCCGCACCGGGAGGGCGGCACGGAGACCAGTCAATGGACATGAGCACATGAGTACAGGAATCGTGGTGGGATCAATTGCGGCAGCGGCAGCGGTATTTGGACGCTCGTGGCACAAGCCGCCTGCCCGGTGGTGGAGGCTGGTGGACGAAGTCACCAGTTACGAGAGCGACCTGCAGCAGTTGGACGATCGCGCGCTCAGGAAACGGAGTTTGTCGCTGCGTTTTCGCGCCAAGAGCGGTGAGCCGCTGCCCCGGCTGCTGCCGGAAGCGTTTGCGCTGGTGCGTGAAGCGGCTTCGCGGGTGATTCAACTGCGGCATTTCGACGTGCAGATTCTGGGCGGGATCGCGCTCTTCCACGGCCGCATTGCGGAGATGGACACGGGGGAAGGCAAGACGCTGACAGCCACTCTGCCCATGTACCTGCATGCGCTGGTCGGTAAAGGCGCCCACCTGGCCACCGTGAACGACTATCTGGCCGCACGCGACGCTCAGGAAATGGGTCCGATCTACGAGATGTTGGGGCTGAGCGTGGGGGTCATTCAGACGCCCGATCGGCAGGACCAACGGCGGCGCGCCTACGCGTGCGACATCACCTATGGCACGGCCAAGGAATTCGGATTCGATTTCCTGCGCGACCGGCTTCTGCTGCGGAGAATGGGCAGGACCAACGACGATTTCTTGGGGGACGGCAGCAGTCAGCGGTGGGACGATTCGGGCGAGCAACCGGTCCAGCGGCAGGCTCATTTCGCGCTGGTGGACGAGGCGGACAGCATCCTGATTGACGAGGCGCGGACCCCCTTGATCATCGGATCACTGGGGGACAAGGCGCGGGACCAGGTGGTGGCGGCCTACAGTTGGGCGGCCGAGCACGCGCCGACGTTCGTCGAGGACGAAGACTACGACTACGACCACGACACGCGGAAGGTGGAGCTGACTGCCCAGGGCCGCCAGATGATGCGCGCCCTGCCGGCGCCGGACATCCTGCGCGGCGTCGGGCTGATCGATCTCTACGAGTACACCGAGCGGGCGATCAAAGTGCACCGCGATTTCCACCTGGCGCGGCAGTACGTCGTCCGGGACGGTGAGATCGTGATTGTCGACGAGTTCACCGGGCGGTTGGCCGAAGGACGCAAATGGCGCGACGGGATCCATCAGGCGATCGAGGCCAAGGAGCGGGTGGAGGTGACGGTGCCCACCGGGCAGGCGGCCCGGATCACGATCCAGGACCTGTTCCTCCGCTATCGGTTCCTGGCCGGCATGACAGGTACGGCCCTGACGTCGGCGCGGGAGTTCCGCAAAATCTACCGGACGCGCGTGCTCCGCGTGCCCACGAATCGCCCGGTGAAGCGCCAGCGGCTTTCCACCCGCGTGTTCGGTACCAGCGACCGGAAGTGGGCGGCCGTCGTGCAGGAAGTGCAGGAACTGCACGCCACGGGCCAACCGGTGCTCATCGGCACGCGATCGATCGACAAATCTGAGACGCTGTCCCGGCTGCTGACGGAGGCTGGCATCGAGCACTGCGTGCTCAACGCCAATGAGATCGCCAAGGAAGCTGAGATCGTGGCCTTGGCCGGTCAGTGCGGGAAGGTGACGGTGGCGACCAATATGGCGGGGCGCGGCACCGACATCAAGCTGGGCTCGGACGTGACACAGCTGGGGGGGCTGTACGTCATCGGCACCGAGATGCACGATGCCGCGCGCATCGACCGGCAGCTCTACGGCCGCTGTGGCCGGCAAGGCGATCCGGGCGTGTATCGGCAGTACCTGGCGCTGGATGACGAGATCATCCGCAATGGGCTGGGGCCGGACTACGCCGAGAAAATGGAGCGGTTCGGAGTGCAGGCCGATGGGCAGCTGGACCGTTACGTGAGGGTCTTTCAGCGCGCCCAACGCAAGGTGGAACGCAAGCACCTGCGCGACCGCAAGATGCTGCTGCACCACGAGAAAGAACGCAAGAAAATGCAGCGGGAGATGGGGCAGGATCCGTTTCTCGATACGGCCGAGTAAGCAGAATTCCAGGAAATTTCGTCAGATCGCGTGCCTCGATTCCATATTGTCTGTTAGGGAGGACGTGTGGCAGGCTGCGGCATCGACCGTCGCAGCGCCAGCAGCTGTCACCCGAGGGCCATGGACCGACCGAGCGAAGCACAGGACCAGCAGATCGCCCGGTGGATGCGCCAGGGGGAATCCCGCGGATTCACGCTCCTGACGCAGCACTACGGTGGTCGGGTGGCCGGGTTTCTCCGCCAGCGGTTCCCGTCGTTCGATGAACAGGCCATCCACGACGTGCTGGCGGACGCCATGCTGGCGCTGGCTGACAGCTTCGATCCGACCCGCGGCTCGCTGGCAGCCTGGTTCCTGCTGCTGGCCCACCAGCGGGCGGTGAGCCGGTTACGCGCTGACCGCTCGGAGCCGCAGTGGGAGTCGTGGACGAGCGACTGCGAGCCCGCGGCGGCGGACGCGACGCCGCTGGAGCATCTGGCGACACACGAGCGGTTGCTGGAGGTGGAGAAGGTCGTGCGGTCTTTGCCGGCGCTGGAACAGGCGGTGGTGGAGGCCGATTGGGAGGAGGGACGGGCCGTGTCAGCTCAGGAGTTGGCGACCAGACTGCAGACGACAGCAGGCTCGATTTATGCCGCGCGCCGACGAGCCCGGCAGAAGTTGCTGGCCCGTTGCCCGTGGATCAACCGGATGCTCCAACAACAGAAAGGTCCCACCGATGACCCGCGCGCGTCAGGGGGATGAACTGTGGCACCGACTGGTGGCCCTGCTGCAGCACTACCGCCGCGCCCTGGCCGCGTCTCTGGCGGCGTCCCAGGAGCTGTTCGACGCGGCGCCAGACGTGCGGCTGTCCCCCCTGTTCACCCAGTCGGTCGTGGCGCAGGTGGTGCACAGCCAGCGCGAGCAGCACCATCGCGGCGTCTGCCGCTGGCTGGGGCACCTGGTGTTTTCATCCAGTACGCTCTCAGGGCCCAGTTCGCGGTGGGAGGAGCCGGCCGGGGTGGTCGGGCTTTGCGGCACCAGCGCGCCGCTCGAGGGCACCCTGGTCGTACGCACCGATGATGTGGACGCCAGCCAGCTGAGCTGGCCGCGGCCGGACCGGCGAGACCACGGGGGTGAGGCAACGATCGATACGGTGGTTTATGACGTTTCGCCCGGGTTTCACGAATGGAGCCGTTGGGAGCTTGGCAGGGTCTGCCACGGCACGGTGCGCTCGGAAGTCTATCTCGACGGCCGCGGCCTGGAGTCGTGCCAGATCGGATCCCAGCAGCAGTTGTGGTGCGATGGTGCCGATCGTGAGTGGGAAAGCAGGGGGAACACCCATGACAACTGATCCGCGGCGGCGCGGACGATAACGTTGGGGGAACTGGTCGGACGACGGTCCGAAAACGCAGCTGGCAAGGAGCTTGGGGTAAGCTAGGCTTCATTGCATCGTGCATCCAGGTGGCCCAGCGCCAGACGATACAGGCGGCACAATTGATTCAGCGGTCGACGGCGCGCCGTCCACGGGGTGGCGACCGCGCGACTTAATCCGGAGCCGGGGCTTCTGTCCATGTCATCAGACCAATCCAGCGTGAATGCCCAGACGGTCGAGCAGACGAAACAGCAGATCCGCAGTCTGGTCGGCGAGATCGCGCAGCTCTCCAAGAGCGACGTGAATGCGGAGGAGTACTACGCAGCATTCATGCAGCGCATCGTGTCCGCCCTGGCGGCTGTGGGGGGCGCGGTGTGGCTGGTCGGTGAGGCGCATCGTCCCGAACTGGCCTATCAGATCAACCTCAGCGAGTCCCTGCTGGCACCGGGCTCGGCGGACGCCAAACGCCACCTGCGCCTGCTGAACCACATCGTGCAGACGCGGGAACCGCAGCTGGTGCCGCCGATGTCGGGAGGCGAAGGGGAAGAGGCGGGGGGCAATCCGACCGCCTACCTGCTGGTGCTGGCACCGCTAGTCGGCGACGGCATGGTGGAAGGGGTCATCGAGGTCTTTCAGCGACCCGATTCGCAGCCGGCCACGCAGCGCGGATACCTGCGGTTCCTGATTCAGATGTGCGAACTGGCCGGGGAATGGCTGAAATCCCGCAAGCTGCGGCACTTCAGCAACCGCCACTCGCTGTGGGCGCAGGCCGACCAGTTCGCCCGCATGGTCCACGAGAGTCTGGATGTGCGGGAGACGGCTTACACGATCGTCAACGAAGGGCGCCGGCTGATCGGCTGTGATCGCGTCAGTGTCGCGATCAAGCGGGGCCGGACCTGTAAGGTCGAGGCCGTCAGCGGACAGGACACGCTCGAGAGCCGCTCCAACGTCGTCAACGCCCTGGGGCACGTGGCCACGCGGGTGGTCGCCACCGGGGAATCTCTCTGGTACGAAGGGGCGTCGGAGGATCTGCCGCCGCAGGTCGAAGAGGCACTCGAGGCCTACGTGGACGAATCCTACTCCAAGAACGTGATTGTCCTGCCGCTGCGCAAGCCGGGCCATCCGGACGACACGCCCGGCGCCGAAAGCAACGCGGCCATGCTGGGCGAAACGTACTTCGAACGTGAGATCCTCGGCGCGCTGATCGTGGAGCAGATCGAGACCGACCTGCCGCGCGAGATCCTGGAGCCGCGCATTGACCTGGTGTACGAACACAGCACGCGGGCGCTGGCCAATGCCCTGGACTATCACGGCGTCTTCCTGATGCCGCTGTGGCGGGCCATCGGCCGCTCCACCCTGCTCGTCAAGGGACGCAACCTCCCGAAGACGCTGACCGTCGGCGGCCTCATCCTGGCCGCCCTCCTCTCCCTCTTCCTGATCCGCAGCGATTTCCAGCTCAAGGCAGACGGCACGCTGCAGCCGGTCACCCGGCAGGACGTCTTCATCGACAGCAATGGAACGGTCGTCGAGTTGTTCGTGAAGGGGGATCAGCTGGTCACGAAGGGGGAGCCTCTGGTGCGGCTCGAGAACCACGAGCTGGAACAGGAATGGTCGAAGATCCTCGGCCAGATCCGCGAGACCATGGAGCGGCTGGATAGCCTGCAGCAGGCGAAGAAGAACAGCCGCGGCCTGACCGACGCCCAGCTGGCCCAGATCTCCGGCGAATACGCGCAGCTGGCGGAGCGGGCCAAGCACCTGCAGGACCAGAAGGAGCTGGTGGAACTCAAACGCCGGAACCTGATCGTCCGCAGCCCGATCGACGGACGGGTCATGTTGCCGTGGGACGCCGAGCAGTCGCTGATGCACCGGCCGGTCCTGACGGGCCAGCGCGTGATGACGATCGCCGATCCCAGCCAGGACTGGGAGCTGGAACTGGCCATGCCGGAACGCCGGATGGGGCATGTCACCCGCGCCGTGGACCAGTTCGGTCCCGACCTCGATGTCAGCTACATTTCGGCCGGCGACCCGCGTTCGCCCAAGTTCGGCAAGGTCAAGGAGATTTACGGGGCGACGCAGGTCCGGGGTGAAGAGGGTCCGACCGTCAAGATCACGGTGGATATCGACCCCGGCGACCTGTTCCAGCCGAGCCCGGGCACCACGGTCACCGCGAAACTGAACTGCGGGCGCTGCTCGCTCGGCTATGCGTGGTTTCACGAGGCCATCGAATGGGTCCAGAAACACATCCTCTTCTGACGACCGCCGCGCGGAGCACGCCGCACCCTGGCGCGACCCGCTGCGGCATGCCGCACAGGGAACGATTTCGTAGATGGGAGTGAATGCAACGATGAACACGACGGCCGCCGTACTCGCCTCGCTGCTCCTGCTGGGGCCGCAAGCAGCACAACCGCCACGGTCTCAGCGCGCCACCGACGGGCGACTCGACAAGTTCGTGGTCACTCTGATCGAGGATGTGCAGGTCCCGGCCCGCGAGCCGGGCGTGCTCGTGGCGCTCGATGCCAGGAAGGGGCAGCTGGTCCGGAAGGACGAGGTGCTCGGGCACGTCGACGATTCGGACGCCCAGATCCGCAAGCTGATCGCCAGCAGCGAGTTGAAGGCGGCCGAGGCGCAGGCGGCCAGTGACGCCAACCTGAAGGCGGCGGAGAAGACGGTGGGGGTGGCGCTTGCGGAGTACGAAGGGAATCGCCGCATCAAGGAGCGTTCGGAAAATGCGGTCAGCGAGTTTGAACTGCGGCGGACCCTGTTGACCCACGAACGGTCGGTGTTCCAGGCCGAAACCGCGCGCGTGGAATTTGAGGTCGCACAGCACACGCGGGGCAAGGCGGCGGCCCAGCTCCAGGCCGTCGACAACGAAATCTCGCGCCGCGCCATCACGTCGCCGGTCGATGGCGTGGTGGTGGACAAGTATCACCACGTGGGAGAATGGGCCCAGGCGGGTGAGCCGGTGTACCGCATCGTGCAGATGGATCGACTCCGCGTGGAAGGCATGCTCCGCGCCGCCGACTACCTCCCCGAAGACGTGGCCGGCAACCCCGTGCGGATCATCGTCACGACGTCCGAGGGGAGTCAGGAGGAATTCACGGGCACCGTCGATTTCGTCAACCCGGTGGTGGATCCCAGCGGCGAGTTTCTGATTCACGCGGATTTCGACAATCCGCGCAAACCCAATGGCCAGTGGCGGGTGCGCCCCGGGCTCGACGCCGAGATCGTGATCATGCCGCCGGCACAGTAAGGTGACGGTCACCGCGGGGATCGTCCGACGCTGGCGGAGCCAGTGTCACCTGCGAAGGAACGCTGCACTTGATGTCTGAGTCTTGAACCTCATGGCCACCCTTGCCGATAGCCTGGTCAGCAGCGCGTCGCGTCCGTTGGCATTGCGGATGCGTCCGGATCTGCAGGCGCGCCGGCAGCGCTACCACGGCCAGTCGTTCTGGGTGGTGAAGGAGCCGATCGGGCTGAACTACTTCCGGTTCCACGAAGAGGAATACGCGATCCTGTGCATGCTCGACGGCCGCAGCAGCCTGGAGAGCATTAAGGAGCGGTTTGAACAGGAGTTCATGCCGCAGAAGATCACCTTCCATGACCTCCAGCAGTTCGTCGGCATGCTGCACCGCAGCGGCCTGGTGATCGCCACGGCGATCGGCCAGGGGCACCAGCTGCGCAAGCGGCGGGACGAGAAGAAGCGGCGCGAGCTGCTCGGCAAGCTCTCCAACGTGTTCGCCCTCCGCTGGCGCGGCATCGACCCCGAGCGGATCCTGAACAAACTCTATCCCTTCACCTTCTGGTTCTTCACACGCCCGGTCGTGATCTTCAACGTGCTGCTGGCCTTGCTGGCCCTGCTGCTGATCACGGTCCAGTTCGACGTCTTCCGCTCCCGGCTCCCGTCGTTCCACCAGTTCTTCGGCAACTGGGAGAACTGGCTGGTCATGGGGCTGGTTTTAGCCGTCGCCAAGGTGCTGCACGAGTTCGGGCACGGCCTGTCCTGCAAGCACTTCGGCGGTGAATGCCATGAACTGGGATTCATGCTCCTGGTCTTCACCCCCGCGCTCTACTGCAACGTCTCCGACTCGTGGATGCTGCCCAGCAAGTGGCATCGGGCGGCGATCGGGGTAGCCGGCATGTATGTGGAGATGGTCCTGGCCGCGAGCGCCACGTTCATCTGGTGGTTCACCGACCGCACGACCCTGCTGAACCAGGTCTGCCTGAGCCTGATGTTCATCTGCTCGGTCAGCACCATCCTGTTCAATGGCAACCCGCTGCTGCGATTCGACGGCTACTACATCCTGATGGACCTGATCGAGATCCCCAACCTGCGCCAGAAATCGACCGAGGTGCTCAAACGCTTCATGGTGCAGTTGTGTCTGGGGATCGAACAGCCGGAAAACCCGTTTCTGCCCCAGCGCAACCGGTTCCTGTTCGGCCTGTACACGATCGCCGCCGTGTGCTACCGCTGGATCGTCGTGTTCTCCATCCTGCTCTTCCTGAACAAGGTCTTGGAGCCGTACGGACTGAAGGTCATCGGGCGTATCGTCGGCCTGATCGGCGTGTTCGGTCTGGTGGTGCAGCCGGTGTGGCAATTGGGCAAGTTCTTCTACATGCCGGGGAGGATGCACAAAGTGAAGCGTTACCGGGCGATGGCGTCGCTGGCAGTTGTGGCGGCCCTGGTCGCGGTGTTCCTGTTCGTGCCGCTGCCCTTCCATATCACCTGCAGTTTCGATGTCAAACCGCGCGACGCCAAGACCGTCTACGCGGCGGTGGATGGGCGGATCGAGCAGGTGGATGTCGTGCCGGGGCAGGCGGTCGCGCAGGGCGAGCGGCTGGCGCTGCTGGAGAACGTCGAGCTGCGGCTGCATCTGGCCCAGCTGGACGGGGAACTGCGGGAACTGCAGGCCCGCAAGGACGTGCTGAAGAAACAACAGCGGTTCGACGAAACCGCCGGCATGACCATCAACGAGCTGGTGGAGCAGGAGCAGGCGCTGCTGGAAGTGATCGCCGAACGCCAGCGGGAGCTGGACAACCTGACGGTTAAGGCGCCGATCGCCGGGATCGTGCTGCCGGTGGTGGACAAGCCCGATCGCGAGCCGCCCGACGGGCAGCTGCCCAGCTGGGCCGGCAGCGCGCTGCACCCCAAGAACCGGGGCGCCTCGCTCTCCGCCAGCGATCGGATCTGCCAGATCGGCGACCCACAGCAGCTGGTGGCTGAGATCATCGTCGACCAGTCGGATGTGGAGCTGGTGCGCGCTGCCGACGCCCGCCGCGCGCGGGAGGGCCTGCCGAGGGTGCCGGTGGTGCTCATGCTCGACTCGCTGCCCGGCCGGAGCTTCGACAGTGAGATCGAAGCGGTGGCCACGGCCGAACTGAAAGAAACACCGCTTGGCCTGTCCACACATGCCGGCGGCGACGTCGACTCGGTGGCCGATCCCCAGACCGGCGTGCCGCGTCCGCTGAGCACGTCCTATCCCGCCATCGCCACGCTGCCGGATGTGGGCCGCCCGCTGCAGCTGGGCATGCGCGGCAAGGCCAAGATCTATACCGGGTGGCAGCCCTTGAGCCACCGCGTCTATCGTTTCCTGACCCGCACCTTCCATTTCGAACTGTGAGAGGGCCGACAAGCCGAGAAGTCCCGACTCGGGTCACGAGTCACTTGATTCTCCGTAGCGTTTACGCAGAGACCTATTCCTCAACCACACGCTGATTACCAGCAAAAGGAGACCGTTGCATGGCTAAGACTGAAAAGACCGAAGGATTGGCGGAGGCTCCCCAGGGCGAACACCAGGAAGCGCCCCGTCAAGTCGCTCAACTGCAGGTGAATGACGCCAACGCCATGGCTTGTTACGCGAATTTTTGCCGCGTTACCGGCTCGCCGGAAGAACTGATCATCGACTTCGGCCTGAACCCTCAGCCGGTGGGCATGCCCAAGGATCCGATCGAGGTCAAACAGCGCATCATTGTGAACTTCTTCACCGCGAAGCGTTTGCTGGCCGCTCTGCAGTTGTCCGTCCAGCGGCATGAAGCGGTCTTCGGCGTGTTGGAGACAGACATCCAGAAACGGCTGCGGCCGCAAGCCGTCGCCCAGATGCAGCAGCAGCAGCAACAACAACAGCAACAGCATCCGTAGCCGCCGCGGAGGTGACACACAGCTGACACACCGCCCCCCGGGCGACCCGACGTGGCTGCGCCTAGCGCCCGCCGGGCGGACAGGCGGACGGCTGTGCCGAGGCTGTCACGCGACCAGCACGGCTGCGCCCGCTTCGGTGAGCGCAGCCGTGGTCTTTTTCCCCGGAGTACTGCTGCGATGACCGTACAGCTGACCATTGACCCGACGGTAGTCGATCTGGCGGTGGGCCTTGTCGAAGCGTCCGACATGACGATCGCCCCTCCCGCTGCCGCGCTGACTGAATACTGCCAGGCGTGTGTGGCACGCGTGCGGGAGTCGGAACCTGAAGGGGGCGGGCCGCGGCGGCAGGCCGTCCGCAGCCTGCTGCGTGCCGGCGGCTTCAAACCGTCGGGCCGGAACAAACCCGCCCAGGAGTACCTGCTGCGCACGGCGGCCGACGCGCAGCAGTGGCCGGCGATCCTCAACGCCGTCGACGTGCTCAACGTCGTCTCACTCCGCAGCGGACTGCCGATCTCGCTCGTGGCCCTCGAACGCGCCGGGATGTCCCTGCTGATCCGGTACGGGGCGCCGGAGGAGGCGTTCATCTTCAATCAGGCGGGGCAGGAGCTGGACGTGGCTGGGCTCTTGAGCATCTGCCGGTATGATGGGGGCCGCACCATCCCCGTCGGCACGCCGGTCAAGGACTCGCAGTTCACCAAGGTGATGGCGGCCGACACGCAGGTGTTGGCCTGCATTTTCGCGCCGCGTTCGGCCGTGCCTGCAGACACACTGCGCCATTGGGCGGACGTACTGGCCGCTGACTTCCGGAGCTGGTGCGCAGCCCGGCAGGTGCGCGTGAGCCTGGAGCCGGCCGCGTGGTGACGAACGGCAGGACGCACAAAAAAACGGCCCGCCAGAGCGGCGGGCCGTGGGGGTTGCCTTGCCCCGGCAACGTATTGGTCAGGCGTCACTCTCCGTCGAGCCAGGCCGCCAGGACGTCCTCGGCCAGCGTGTCGAGCAGCGATTCCCACTGCTCGTTGGCGATATCCGCGAGCGACGAAAGCTGGCCGCTCGTCGGAGCCTGTCCGATCCGCACCTGCCAGTCAGCCGCCGCATCGGGTACCCCCGGCGCCGCGACCGCGCTGGCCGGCGATGCTGAGACCAGCTCGCCCGTCGTGCCCTGCGCAGCACCTGCCAGGTTGCCGGTCGCGAAGCCCACGCTGGCCGTGCCCGCCAGCGCGTCAAGGGCCTCGCCCTCGCCCTCGCCCTCGCCGGCACCCTCGCCCAGGCCGTCGCGGCGGTTGAGATAGTTCACGACCAGCAGGGCGTCAAGCGGTGACACGTACGTGTCACGATTCACGTCCAGCCGCACACCGGGCGTACCTCCCCGGTTCAGCTGATTGATCACCAGCAGCGCGTCGATCGGGGAGATGTAACCGTCGAAGTTCACATCGAGCGGTTCCCCCTGCTGCGTGCCGCCCCCGGTGCCCGATCCGCTGGCGTGCGGATCCACGATCGTGAGCGACTTGAGCCCGTACTGGATGTCGGCCGGCGAGACGACATCGGGCGGATTGTAGTACAGGACGTCGTGCGACGGGCTCAGATCGGCCGGATCGCCAGCGAACTCCACGGTGCCCGTGTCGACCGCTGTGAACACGATGCGGAAGACCTCGTACAGGTCCAGGCCGAGCGGATCGAAACCGGTCTGGATCGCGCCGACTTCGTTCACGATACCCGGGGTGTCCACGTCGCCCGAAAGTGCGTTGGAGTACTCGTCCGCGAACGAGATGGCGAATCCCAGGCTGTTGGCGGCGTCGTAGTTGGCCGTCACCAGCGTGCGGTCGTACAGCACGTCCATGTACACCGCATAGATGCCGGCCGTGTTGGCCGCCACGTCCCGGGTATCCTGGACCGAGGCGACCAGAACGAACTCGTCACCCACGTTGACCTGGGAGATCGGGTTCCCGTTCAGGTCCACAATGTCAAAGACCAGGTCCACCGTCTGCTCGTCGGCCGGATCCTCGATAATCGTGACCGTGGCAGTGCTGCTGCCGTTGGCATTGCTGATCGTGTACTGGAACTTGTCGATGCCGTCAAAGGACGCGCCCGGAGTGTAGATAATGACGTCGTCCAGTGGATCGCCGGGCGTTCCATTGTTGTCAATTACCGCCGTGCCCATGGTCGGGCTGGTCACCGACGTGAGCTGCATCGTACCGAGCACGCCAGGCAGGTCGTTACGCAGCACGTCCAGGATCTGCGCCCCGGCCCCGGTGGCCAGGCGATAGGAATCGTCCACCGCGATGGGGGTCAGCACCTGCGGACGGACGAACACCGTGACCTCCGCGGTCGAGACCGCGCCCGTGCCATCACTGATCGTGTAGGTGAACGTCTCCACCGGCGGACTGACGGCGCTCTGGGCGGAGTACAACAGCGACTGGCGATCGGGGGAGATCTGCACGTTGCCCCGCGTCGGCTGCGTCACCGAGACGATGGCGAGGACTCCGGTGGAACTGGCGAAATCGTTGGCCAGCACGTCCAGCTGTTCGCGGATGGTACCTTCGGGCACTTCGTAGCTGTCCGGGTTGGCCACCGGTTCGTCCGACAGGACCAGCAACCGATAGTCCTCCACTTCACCAGCCGTGGCGCGGCCGGAAGGTGCCAGATTGGCATCCGACGAGAAGCGGAAGCGGGCGTAGGTGTGTCCGACCAGCGCCGTGGACGGTACCGTGATGGGGATCACGTAGTCGCCGGTTCCCAGCACGCGGTCAGAAATCACGTGCTCCCCGGCATCGGTCCAGTCGCCGTCCTGATTGAAATCGATCCAGCCCTGCAGGAATCCTTGGGGATAGGAGGTCGACGTGATGGTCACGCCCAGTGTGGCGGTCGTTCCGGCATAAAACGCCGCCGGCAAGACGAGGCCGTCTTCGTCGGCGCGATTCAGCAGGTCGTCTCCGTCGGCGAGGGTGCTGGGCAGTCCGTTCGCTTCGGCGTCAATGAGCGATCCGAGCATGAATCCGGGCAGGATGCCGTGCGACGCGCCCCCCTGGCTGCTGAGCGTGAGGTAGGGGGCCGGGGCATCGCCATAGTCAAACGCCGCCACGTTGCCGAAGTTCACGTTCGGCACGGTCCCATTGGCCACCACATCCACCACGTAGTAGCCCAGCGCCGGGAAGGTCAGCGACCAGCCGGGGCTCGGCACTTCGCGGATGGCGATCTCCCCGGCGGGGATGCCGCTGATGCTGTACGCGCCGTCTGCGCCGGTCACGGCGGCCGGCTCACCCAACGCGATCTGACCGTCGTTGTTCAGGTCCGCATAGATGTACACCCCCGGTATGCCCGGTTCCTTCGGATCCTTGAAGCCATCGCCGTCCAGGTCGTGCCACTTGACGCCCGACACGACCCCTGGCAGCGGCATGTTGCCGAAGTTCACGCCGGTCACGACATCGCCTCGTCGGGTGATCGTGACGGTCTGCTTGCCGCTGGCCGGGTTGGTGGCGGTCCAGTTGGGTTGCAGCACCTGGCCGACGGTGTACGTACCGGGCACGGCCGTCGTGATGATCGTGTAAGCACCGGTCGTGTCCGTGACGGCGTACGGGTCGCGGGAGTCCATCATGCCGTTGCGGTTCACGTCCAGGTAGACCGTCCAGCCGGCGACGCCTGCCTCAGCAGTCTCCCGCACGCCGTTGCCGTTGCGGTCCATGTAGACGACTCCACTGACGCCCGTCGTCTTGATCTGCGCGACGGCGTTGTTCACGTTCAGCCGTCCACCTGTGGCTACGTACGGGGCATATTCCGGGAACTGGTCGACGGTGCTCAAGAGCAACTGCCGCGTCTCCGCCACCGTCAGTTCGGGTGCCAAGGCGCGCACCAGCGCGGCGGCCCCGGCCACGTGCGGCGAGGCCATCGACGTGCCGGCCAGGTACTGATATCCAGCCCCGTCAAAGAACATCAGGTCCGCGCTCGTGATGTACGGCGGGGCCGTGCTCAGAATCTCCTCGCCCGGCGCGAACAGATCGACCGAGAGTTTGCCGTAGTTGGTGAAACTGGCCGGCATTTCCGCATAGGTGCTGGCCGCCACCGTGATCATCTCGGGAATGTCGTAGGAGGCGGGGAAGAACGGCACCGTGTCGTTGTTCTCGCTGTCGTTGCCCGCGGCACACACGTACGAGATCCCGGCGGCAATGTGAGCTTGTATGGCCGCACGTTCGGCATTCGATTCGCCCGCCCCGCCATAGCTGTGGTTGCTGACGACGACGTTCACACCATACTGCTGCTTCATCATCGTCACGTAGGAGAGCCCGGCGACGATGACCGCCGAGGTGCCGGACGATGCCCCCGTGTCGTCGAACAGGACATTGAGGGCCATGATCTGGACGTCCCAGTTGACCCCGGTCACGCCAATCCCGTTGTTGCCGACCGCGCCAATCGTGCCCGCCACGTGGGTCCCGTGCCCCGTCTCGAGGTCCCGGTCCAGCGGGTCGCCGCTGGTGGCGCCGACGCCGGGGGCGATGCCGTGGACGTCGTCGATCCAGCCGTTGCTGTCGTCGTCAATGCCGTTGCCGGCGATTTCGCCCGGATTGACCCACATGTTGCCGGCCAGATCGGGATGCGTGTAATCCACGCCGGAGTCCAGCACGGCGACCACCACCGATTCGGAACCGGTGTACACGTCCCAGGCCTCCGCCGCATCGATGTCCGCATCGATCACCGCGCCGGTTGTGCCGTTATTGTTCAGGCCCCACAGCCATGGATAGAGAGGATCGTTTGGGGTCGCGGTCGTGTACCGGTAGTAGTTCGGTTCCGCAAACTCGATCTGCGGTTTCATCTCCCAGTTCTGCGCCGCTACCCAGGTCACATAGTGCGGCGTCGGGTTCGACTGGTCTGGCGTATACCACGACAGATTGACCAAGGCCATGTTGTCCAACCCGTAGAACGTCCGCGCGACCGTGGCGTTTTCAGCCGCCAGGATCTGCTGGATCTGCTCCTGCGTCGTGCCCGGTTTGAACTGCACGAGCAACTGGCCATTGACGAAGCTGTTGCTGGCCGATTCACCCTCCGCCCCGCCGTCAAGCAGAAGCGAGCTCTCCATCGCACCGACCGCCGTCAGCAACCGACGTTCTTCCAGGGGCTCACCGCAAAGGGCCCGAAAACGCGAGGCCAACAAGTTCCGACGATGCGGATTGCTGCGGCTTCTTCGCAACTTACTCGATAGTCTTGACTTCACGGTCTTAACCCCACTTGCAGTTGGATGATGCGACCTAAATGACGTGCTTCGCTCGAACAGACTCGGACAACCGCTCCCGGTTACGACAACACACTGCCACCGCCCGCATGCGAGGCAGCAGAAATACCACGGGAACTGGCCCCGTCCAAACGCCAAGTGCCCGCGTGTCAAACGATATACGTCCGGCGCCTGGGAAATTTCGCATAGTCCCGTCATTTCGATCGTAATTACCAGAAATCCCGTGTCAACAAAATTGCCGGCCCCTCCCGGAGACTAGAGCCAGATCGGCCAACCCACAGAACCGACACCGGCAACACGGGCGGATCAGACGCTGGCCCGATAATTGCCGTCCACTCAACAGGGGGGGCGGTGCGCGGCGCATGCGGAGCGCTCGAACCGCCTGCGGTAGAGGCCGCCCGTCTCACAGACGGGGACGCGCGGGGGCCAGGAGAAGTCCGTCGTCAGGACGGATACGCGCGGGGCGGGGGCGGTCAGGCGGCTGCGGAGCGGTTTCGGCCGGGCGGTCGCAGCGGCCGCCCCAAGCAACACGGGCGTCGACCGCGCGGGAGCGATCGACGCCCGTGACTGTTCACGTAGGCATCCGTGGCGATGGGGCTACCACATGTACTCCAAGCCTGCGGCAAAACCGCCGTAGAACACGTCGCTGCTGTTGTCGATGAAGCTGACGCGCTGCCCCTCCACGAACGGCGGGCCTGCATTGAAGTTGTCGGAAGCCAGCGCCACCTGGTCGGCCCACAGGAACATGTAACTGGTTTTGAACGTCCAGTTCTGGGTGATGCGCCAGAGGAACGAGACGTTGAAGTCGCCCTGGAACGCTACGGCGTCTTCCCGTTCGCGTTCCATGAGTGGTTCCACGAACGAGCCGGCATTGATCACGGTCCGCTGCATCGCGTGGTTGCCGTAGATGCCCAGCTTCAGTTCCGTGCCGACGTGCACTCCCGGTGTGATGCAGATCCACAGATCGCCGCCGATCTGGGCCCCGGTCATGGAGTTAATCGTCCCCACCAGATAGTTCATCTGGCCGGGATTAATGGGGGCGAAGGTCAGGTAGCGGAAGTCTTCCGCCAGTTCGATGAAGCGGACGCCTGCCAGCCAGGACCCCTGCACGCGGACATTGGGCCCCATCCACCGCTGGCGGAAGTTGAGTTCCACCGAGTTGAGTTCGGACGAATACTCGATGCGCTGGACGTGCGCTCGGTCGGTGTCCACGAAGCCCAGGAACGGAGCCGTGCCGTATTGGCTCATGATCGAGAACAACTGATGGTCTTCACTGCGGGCTTCGGCCTGGGACGCCCAGTTGAACCCGCCCAGCCACGTGGCCTCGATATTGTTGCCGGCGCCTAACTGGATGGCGGCGCTGATCCGTGCCCCGGATTGGTCGGAGAAATTGAGCTGCTCGGTGCCGAGGACGGGTGTACCGTCCACGCCAACGGTGGCGAAGACGGTCGGCTCGCCGATCTCGTCGCGCTGCAGCGTGACCCATTCGGCCGAGAAGTCGTACCAGCGCTGGGCGGCGCAGCCACCGGCGCCGTAGGGGAGCAACCACTGCAGTATCCGGAGGTCGAAGTCGTCACAGGCCCCCGCGCACTGCTCGCAGCCGTAACCGCCGCAGGCCGGACACCAGGGTTGCCCCGTCATGTCGCCGTTGGCCATGGCACCCTCCATGGGCATCGGAGCCGCTCCGGTGAACTGCTGCGGCGCGGCGCCCTGGGTGGGGTCATAGTATGCGCTCGGTTGATATCCGTTCGGGGCCGGCGCCGGCATGCCCGGATAGCTGGCCACCATCGGCGCATTGCCCGGATACGGATATGGATACGACTGGGCATGCGCCCTGTGCACGGCAATCACCAGGGCCATGATTGTCAGCACGCACAGTACCCACGACCTTTGGATTCTCATTGGTAATTCTCCGCGGCACGAATGCGATGTGTCCGGGCGCAACCCTCAGGCTGCCTGGCCGCCTTCCCGTGGCTATTTCCGACTCGCTTATGATCCGTTGACGACGCCGGGGCGACGCAGTGCAGGCCATGCCCCTGGCGATGCATGGTGTACCTGTCTTTTCCTATCGGCCTCGCGCAGAAATCAGAACCAACACTTCCGGTGCTCCCAGAATACTTTGGATAATCGGCAAACTTGCGGGCGAAATTTGGGGGTTTCCTGAGATTCATGTGGGAAACGCAGCAAATCACTCCGGACCATCGCCCGCCCGCGCGGCGACTCGGTAGAATGGGTGGCATGGGAAGACGCGGTGGAGTTGCCGGCGACGTTACTTGCGACCACGCAGGTGGGACGCAAGAATGAGTTCCAGGTTCGCCCGGCACACGCTGCCGCCGGGACGCACGTGCTGGACGACCAGCGATTCGGTGCCTGCATGCGGAGGCGGGGGATGGCCAAACTGAGGGAAGTCGCGACGACCGCCGAGCTGATGAAGCTGTTGGAGGAAAGCGGCATACTCAGCGCGGCGCAACTGCGCACCGCGCAGGCCACGGCGGCCGAAACCAACAGCTGCCGGCTGCTGGCCCGCCGGCTGGTCGCACGGAACATCGTCACCCGCTGGCAGGCCGGCCAGCTGCTGGTGGGCTGGACGCGGCTGTGCCTCGGCAAGTACGTGCTGCAGAGCCAGATCGGACGCGGTGACTTCGGCCGCCTGTTCGTCGCGCGGCACCCGCAGCTGGAACGTGAAGTCGCCATCAAGACACTGTCCCGCCGGTTCACGCGGTATCCGGAAATGGTGGATCAGTTCCTGGCCGACGCGCGGGACGTTGCGGCGCTGGATCACCGCAACATCGTCCACGTGTTCGATGTCGACAGCCGCGATGGCCAGTTCTACATGGTGATGGAGCACGTGCGGGGCATCGACCTGCGGCAGCAGGTGGAACAGGCGGGACCGCTGGACATGCGGGCGGTGGCGGATTATCTGAGCCAGGCCGCAGACGGCCTGGCGCACGCGCACCACCGGGGGGTCGTGCATCGCGATCTGCGCCCCATGGATCTGATGGTCGATGACAAAGGGGTCGTCAAGATCGTCGGCTGGGGAGTCGGACGGCTGGCCGGCATGCGCCGCATGCTCGACTCCGCCGCCGCGCACCAGGCGGATCCGCGCGACTCGGGCTATGCAGCGCCGGAACTGTGCGAGGGCCGAGAGGCTGGGGATGCGCGCAGTGATATCTATGCTTTGGGACGGATCGCCGCCTATCTGCTGACCGGCCAGAACCCGCCGCCGAACGCGGTGCGCGGCGCGCATACCGCTGAGCCGACGGCGGCTGCTGCGGAGCCTACGGAACTGGCCGCCGACGTTCCGGACGACTTCGCGGCTATCGTCCGCCGTATGCTGGCGGCAGACCCGGCCGAACGCTTCGCGTCGGCTGCCGAGCTAACGCAGACGCTGCGGCCGTGGATTCGCCCGAGCGCGGAGATCGCCCCGCCACCTGCGCCGCCAGCCAGCACGCCGCCGGGCGAGTCGTTCAACTGGACGCCTGAAAGGCGGGCAGTCCCGCGGACGGCCAAGCCCCCCGAGCCGACCGCAGACGCCGCGGGCCGGTCACCGCTGGCAGCGCGCCAGGTGCCATGGTGGGTGGTGATGGCCGCCTTGGCCGCGGCTGCAACGGTCGTTGTGGGATTCGCCGCCGTGCTGGTCATGCGCGGGTTTTCCCAGCCGGAAGCCACTGTGGATGGGCACGCGCCGCAGCGTCCGGAACACGTTGTCCCCACACCGCCGCGCGTCCGCAAACGTGACGGCAGCCGGCCGCCGCGCATCGATGTCGATCCGGAACCCCGAACGCCGGAGGACAGCCCGCCCGCGGCCACCACGCCACCGGCCGTCGACGCTCTGCCGACCGAGCCGGCGCCAGCCGCACCGGAGTCCGCACCGCAGGCCGCGTCGGCACCCACTCCCCTGCCCGACCCGAGCGCTGCCGCTGCTCCACCGCCGCCCGCTGGCGAAGGCGCGGACACGCAAACGCCAGCTCAGCCGCCGCCAGCTCAGACGCCGCCGGCCAACACGCCGCCAGCGGACGCGGCGTCGCCTGCCACCGCGGCTGCGGCGCCGGCGGCTGTACCGCCTGGCAATCCCTGGCGCGACCTCCCGGCGGCCGTGGATCTGCCGCCCGTGGCCCCGGCGGCCGGCACGGCCGCGCCGCCGGAGCCGCTCGTGTTGGGGCCGCTTGCCGCGCCCTGGACGGACGCCTGCCAAATGACGCTGCTTGGCGGCCAGACCGCCGGCACGCGGCGGGGTACGCAGTTCGCCTTGACGCCGCCGGCTCAAGGCAGCGGCCCGCCGTGGCAGATCACGCTGGCGGACGACGAGACGCCGCCAGCGGCGCCGCGCAGTGTGGCCCGCGTGTGGGTGGACCAGGATCACCTGCGGTTCGAGTGGGACGCGGCCGCGCCGGAACTGGACAGTGCCGACCAGCTCTGCAACTGCGTGCTGCGCTGGACCTGCGGCGCCCAGACGCACGACCTGCGGCTGCGCACGTCGCAGCCAGCGGAACCGCTGCAGATCGATCTCAAGAAACAGGCGACTGCGACGCACACGCGGGTCTCGACTCCACCCGATGCGAAGCAGGTACGCTTCCAGGTGACGGCGGTGGATGAACCCCTGCCGCGCTGCTGCACCCTCAGCCCGACTGAGCCGATCGCGGCGGGCTCCGACGCGAAACTGCAGATCAGTCTGGGGCCCGATGCCGAGTCGCAGGTGCTGGTCCTGGAACTGATGCCCGAGTTGAAGACCGTCTTCCGCCTGAAGTGTGAGGCCTATTTCCGGGTCAGTCCGGCCGCCAACTTGGAAGTCTTGACCACCAAACGCATCGCCGGTGCGGAGTTGCAGGTGGCGCAGAATCAGGAACTGGCCAACCAGCTGGCGCAGCAGAAGCGGAACGCCGTGATCAACACGGCGGCGACCGACCCGTTACACCAGAGCCGCGAGGAGGAAATGCAGAAGGCCAACGCGCTGCTGGCCGAATGCACCAAGATGACCGAGAACATGGTGGCGCTGGCGGAAATCCGCACGGCCGTCGCGGCGGGTGCCGCCATCCATTACCGCGTGTTCTTCCTGGCAGATGACTGCGAAGTCGAGTTGCTCCGCACCGGTCCGGAGGCCGCGCCGGATCAGCCAGAGACGCGGCAAGAATGAGTGCTGGCCATCCCCCCATGGTGGACTGGGAGGATGGCCAGTCCTTCCGGCAGATGCAGTGACTTCGTTTCGGCACGATTACGGCCAGTCGGACAGCTGCTGGCGGGCCGTCACCTGATGGGCGTCGGTCAGCCGGACGCGCGCGTCGACGCTGACCGGGATCGCGGGTACGCTCAACACCGCGACGCCGCCCTCGTGGGCCGCAGCCGGCACGGGCGGCACCGCCGTGCCCTGCGGCACCGGACTGCTCTCGCAGCCCGCCCGGCACTTGTCGCACAAGTCTTCCAGGACCCATTTGTAGGTCTTGACCTTCTTCTTCTCCACTTTCTTGAGCAGTTTCTTCTGCGTGAAGATCCGGGCGCAGCCGGGAATGGTGTCGCGCCACACGAATTTCTTGGCGCACGGGCCCCCGGCACACGGGCCGCTGCCGCACGCGTCACACTGGGCGTCGCAGGCCCCGTCCGCGCAGCCTGTGCTGCCGTCACTGCAGGCAGGAGCGGAGTGCTTGCAGCCGAGCTTGCAGTGGCCCGGCACGCAGAACTCCTCACACCGCGAATCCCAGCAGTTGACCTCCAGCTCCCGTTCGTCGCACACCAGGCGGCAGACGCGCTGGCAGCCCTCGCAGCCGCACCGGTCGCAACACCCGGCGGCGGCGCGCGCCGCGGAGGCGGCCATTGCCAACACGGCCAGGGCCAGCACGAGAATGACGAATCGATATACGCTGTTCATGAGAATCGTTCTCCTCCTGTTGGTTTGTCAGCGGGCGGAGCGGCGATCGGCCCCAGCCAGGGCCGTGCTCCACCCGGTTGAGGTCGGGGACGGCTGCCCTAGAAGTCCAGCTGCCCCCGCACGGCGAGGATGTCCGCCTGGCCGTCGGTGTATCCCCCGACCGCCGCGTCGTAGTCGTTCCAGGCGTGGATCCAGTTGACCATCCAACGAATGTTCGGGTTCCAGTACCAGTTGACGCCCACCGTCATGTCGTGCTCGATTCCGCGGTTGGCGCCCCGGAATGCCGCGTCGCGAAGGTCTACCGCCGACCAGCGGGCGGCCAATTGCCAGGCACCCCAGCCCATGTCCAGGCCGTCGCTGCCACGCACCAGCCAGAAGTTGGTGTGGGGCTTGAGCCGTTCGAAGATGCCCCGCGACCGGCTGTAGGGACGCGACTCGCCAGTCAGGAACCAGCTGGCCTCGGCGTAGGCGCCATACAGATCGATGTCGCCGGCCACCGCCTTGTTACGGTTGTAGTACACCTCGCTCTGCAGCGAAAACGCGCCCCAGTTCAACGCCGACTCGAGATCCAGCGTGTAGAGACTCCCGGAGTCGAACACGCCGGAGTCGATGAAATAGGGGCCCTCGTGCACCTCCGGTCGCGAACGCCACCGCCATTGGTTGTCCTCGCCTACTGTCTGCCAGGCGCCACCCAGCCCCACATGGACGAAATGCCGCCCCCCTTCACAGTAATACGGCGTCGTCACCGCGCGTCCGACCAGCCGCACGCCCGGGTCGTCACTGATCACCTCGTGGTCTTCCTCCACCGGTTCGGCCAGGAAGATTCCGTAGTCCCAGATCAACGCCTCGCTCGGAATGTGATTCGCGGCATGGACACCGAGTCGGCGCTCGTCGACCAGGAACATCCGCGGCAGCGACCGCTCCATGAAAGACATGTAGTTGCTGCTGTTGAGCGCCTCGAGGCTGATCGGCTGCTTGCTGTTGCCGAATGTCACGGTGCCCAGCCAGGGGACCTCTTTGATGCCCGCATAGCAGTCGCGGATCGCCACGCCCGAATCGCCCAGCCCGGCGACCCCCTCCGGCTCAAACTCCAGCTCGGCCTTGTAGAAGTACACGCCGTACCCCTCGCCTTCGGCCTTCAATCGCAGCCGGCGCCACTCGAAATAGTTGTCGATATCGCCAAAGCGCGCCTGATTGCCGGCGTCCTGGTCCGCGAACATCACATAGTCGGCCAGGGCGCGCCCACCCAGCTTGACCGTCCACTTCTCGGCGGACACATCCTGCCACTCGTCTGCCTCCGACGACTTCTGCTTCCCACTGTCCTTCTGGGCCTCCAACGCCTCCAGCCGCTGCATGATCGCGTCCAACTGGGCGCCGGGGAGTGTGACCGTTTCCGGCGAGGCACCGGGGAGTGTGTCACTCTGCCCCAGGGCGGGACGCGCTATGACCAACAGGACGACGAACGTGCCCAGCACCGAACTGCTAATCCACGTGCGCATTGCGATCGGCTCCTTCTCCGATGTATGAATCCGGCCGGCCCGCAGAGGCCAGCCATGCACTGCAACCGTTACAGATGGGCTTCCAGGCGTAACCGCCACTCTTTGCTTCGGCCATACAATGCACAGATGCTTATTAGCAGGCACAGCATCTCGAGCTTTCTGGATCAGTATTGCCGGTACAATCGTTACGGCCGGCAAACTCAGCCACGGCGCCCACGCCCTACCAGCCCCGACGCCGGTCCTGTCGGCAACGGACTGCTAGCAACGTCTGCACACTCGAAATTGCCAGTGACACTTGCCATGTCGGCGAGGATTTGCATAATTCGTGCAGATCTCCCAAGTTTCAGACCCTATGTTTCTTCATGGACGGGGCTCACATCCGTACGACGTACGAGGACCTGCAACGTGGGCAAGAAACAAGTGAACGGGCGTGCTTTTGATCAGGCGAGTGTATTGCCGTTCCGCTATCGTCAGGGCCAGCTGGAATTCTGTCTGATCACGTCAACCGGCAAGCGCCGGTGGTCGTTCCCCAAGGGGGTCATCGATCCGGGCGAAACGCCGCCGCAGACGGCGCTCAAAGAGGCGGCGGAAGAGGCGGGGTTGCGGGGCGAGTTCTGTGGCAAGCCGCTCGGAACGTACTGCTATTTGAAAATGGGCCGTTCCCTGAAGGTGGTCGTAATGCTCATGAAGGTCCGCAAGGTGGCATCCACGTGGGACGAGTCGGACCAGCGCGAACGCCAGTGGGTGACCTGCCGGAAGGCCGCGCGGCTGGTGAGTCGCACGCAGCTGCGGAAGCTGGTGCGCGAGGCCATCAAGCGGCTCGACAACGGCGCGGCCTGACCCGTCCGGGCCGCCGGCGTATGCCGCCCACCAGGTGCTCATCCCCCCAGGTGCTCATCTGCCAGTGCGTCAGGCGTAGCGGCGGAAGCGCCGATGCACCTGTTTGCTGCGTCCGGGGTTCCACCAGTAGGCGAAACGCAGTACGGATCGGCGCAGTCGTTTCCGCTCGCGGCGGACCAGCTGTTGCAGGTACTTGCGCAGCGCGGGATCCTCGGTTTCGGTGATCCAGCTGTTGAATCGTTTGTAGGCGACCGCATGGTCGTTGATTTCGCCCAGCCGGTCCTGCACGCGTTCGATGAGCGGATAGAGGCGGGTCTGGAAGGACGAGGGGAAAGCGGCCACCAGGAGTTCCATGGCGTACCGCAGCTCCTTGCCGCGGATGCGGAACTGGTGCAGCGCGTCGAGATCCTTGAGCCGGGTGGGCTCCGCGGCGAAAAACGCCTTGACGCTCTTGCTCAGCTGCCGTCTGGCCCAGGGGCCGAACGGCTGTGCCGCCGCGGCCGCCTCCGGCTCCGGTCCCGGTGTACAGAGCGCCTGTGGCAGCTGCTGCAGCTGCTGGTTGGCCACCAGCAACCGGTTGATCGCCCGCAGCGGTTCCTGCACTTCCTGACGCTTCTTGCGGACCTCCTCCAGGAACAGTTGCGTGTTGGCGTCCGCGGCGTCGGCGGTGTGGCGCAGGATGAGCACATCGTAGTCGCGTGCGCGGCCGGCCGCCTGACGGATCCGCTTGAGTTCAGCGCACAGCGCCTTGCGGGGGGCCTTGGGCAGGATCTTGCGGTACAGCTGCAAGGCGGCCACACACCGCCGTGTGGCCACGCGCAGCTGATGCACGTACTCAACGTCCTCGTCCGAATGCTCGGCGGCCAGTGGCAGGAAGTGCTGCACCGCCGCCAGACGCACCGCCAGTGTGCGCGCCGCCACTGCACGGACCGGATCGTCGGCCGTTGCCGCCAACACCCACTTGCTGAACTCAGTCATAGTTGCCGGGTCATCCCCCCTCGCATGGCGCGGCCTGCGTGGCAGGCGACAGTGTTGAATGTACTCTGGCCCCGCCGCGCACGCC
>DAISIS010000011.1:0-27214 GCA_036821925.1 Pirellulaceae bacterium | reverse complement strand
CGATTGGGACGCATGGTCAGGCGGCAGATGCGGCCCGGCGGTTAGTGCCACTCCCGCCGGTGGGGCGCCCGAGCCGGTCTGCCGGTGCCGCCACGGGACGGCCTCTTCGTCGCGATGCTCGCGCCGGATGCGCTGGTATTCGCTCACCGCGCTGAAGGCTTTCCAGAACCGCATGCCTGTGCGGCAGCGGGCGGCGGCGCCGCGCGGCGCGTTCCAGGCATAGGACCACGACGCGGTGATCAGCTCCCGCCACACGTACCATGGCACGCCGGCCAGCTGACGCCGCGTTACCTGGGGGCCGAACCGGGCGCGCGAGCGGCCGGCGCGCACGGCCCGCTTCATCAGGAACCGGCGGGTGACCTGATGAGGCTGCACGACGTGTTGCACCCGGGCCGCCGGCACATAGATGAATCGATGCCCCTGCGACTGCAGTCGCAGGAGGAGTTCCGTTTCACTCCCCATGATGTAATCACCGTCCTGAGGGCCGATCTCTTCGCAATAGCACGTCGTGGCGAAGAGGCTGCGGCGCAGGGCCAGATTGGCTCCAAACGGGGCGACATCGACTGGACCTTCCGGAACGGGCAGGGAGTAGTATCCGAATGCCATACCGGCATAGGCAAAACCGGGAGCTGCCAACCAGTCCGGAGTGCCGGCTGGAAACAGCGGTGCAATCTGGCCGCCGAAGATGGAGTCGTCTGGCCAGCGCTGGGCGGCGCCGCAGAGTGCGGTGACCCAATGCGGCGGGGCGATGATGTCATCGTCCGCGAAGATCAGCAGTTGGCCGCGGGCGGCAGCGACGGATCGGTTCAGCGCGCGATTCTTGCCCGGCTTCGGCTCCGCCAGTGCGACCAGGGGCAGGTGCCTGCCGGCGCGCGCCAGCACCTGGGACGTCGCATCGCGGCTGCCATTGTCCACGACCAGCACCTCCCACCGGAGACCCTCCAACTGCTGGCGGGCGAGGTGGCTGAGCGTCTGTGCGAGCAACACAGCGCGGTCCCGGGTAGCGATCAGTACACTGACGTCCAGCATGGCTTGCTCACACATCCCGCGTTTCAGCCGAACCAGTTACGTACGACGTGTGCTCCGGACTCTGCCATGAACATGCTCCCGCCCACTACCAGCTGACCAGCAATCGAACGGCGACGTGCGTGGCCGCCAGGAACGCTGCGCTGGCCAGCAGAGCCAGGGCGACGAACTTCTCGCCGCGCTGCCACGCGGGGGCCGGATTGCCGTGCAGCGATGTGGTGACAGCCGCCAGTGCGAGCAGCAGGTACGTCGGGGCGACGAACTGGCGCGACAAGGAGACGATGCCGGCCGCGTATGCCGCCACGGCGCTGAAGATGAACACTCTCAGATGTGCCAGGTCGTCCAGTTCACGACCGGTGTGGTCGGACGCGCGGGGCTGGAGGACCTGGGTGCGGAGCGACCACAGCCCCAGCCCGGCCGCCAGGAAACAGGTCAGAAAGGCGGTGCCGCCGAACAGGCCCAGTTCGGCGTAGCAGTGCAGGAAGGAATTGTGGGTCACCATGCCGCACTCATCGACCAGCAACCCGGCGCCCAGGCCGAACAACGGGTGCTGCCGGAAGACGCTCAGACTGTCGGACCAGGCCTGGATCCGGCTCTGCCCCGTGCCCACATTCACTGCCGAAACGTCGGTCATGCGGCTTGAGAAGACCAGCGCCAGCAGCGGCAGGCAGAGGAACGCCAGCAGGCCGAACTTCCAGCCGCGGCGATAAGCCACAGCGGCGGGAAAGACGCACGAGAGCGAGAGCAGGGCGCCGCGGGAGTGCGTCAACGCCAGCGCCGCGAGCAGGGCCGCGCCGGGCGCCAGCCAGAGGTAACGCGGCCACCCGGTTGCCGGCCGGAAGAAGAACGCCGCGCAGAAGGTCAGGCCTGTGACCAGGATCAGGCCGAAGTCGTTTGGGTCCTGGAAGATGCCCGTTCCGCGGATCCGTTCGACCAGCTGGGGATCGACGCCGGCGGCTCCGTCGCGGCTGTGGATCGGTTCCAACGCGGCTACCGAGATGACTTCGGCGCGGTCCAGCAGTGCGAGCACAGCCACCACCGTGATCGAGATCGTGAGCCACTGCACGAAACGGAGCAGCCGCCGCGGCGTATTGACCAGCGCGAGGAGCAGCAGGTAGAGCACCACAAGCTTGCCAACTTCATAGAACGACATGCGGGCCGCCCAGAAGAAGCCATGAGCCAGATGCGAGGCCGCCACGGATACCAGGAGCAGCAGCAGCCACGCGGTCACCGGCTGCGCCTCGACCGTTCGGCGAGTTACCCGCGCGGCCGCTGCACGTGCCGATACGAACAGGCAAGCGACCAGCAGGAACTGGTAGATGGGCCAGTCCTCAAACGCGGGCAGCAGATCTGCCGGACGCAGAAACAACGTGGCTACCGTTGCCAGCAGCAGGGCGAAGCCCCAGCCGTGCCGGTCGTCCGCAGGCACGCACAGGCTCAACGCCGTGTCACGCTGTTCTACTGCGGCCGTCGCCATTGCGCCAGATTGCCTCCACGCACGCGGCACGGCCTGCCGCACGCAGGTCACTGCGGGGCAGACCGCGGTTGTTGATCGGCAGAAGGATGGGACGCTGGCTGATCCCCGGGCGACACCTGCGGCGCGCGCTGGGCGTGCGCGACCGACTGACCACCGGACGCCGGCAGTGCTGCATCGGTCACAAAAATCGGTCCGGTACCGCGGCGACCCTGTGCCTTCGCCGGCTCCAGCAACGACTGTGGCGACGGGAGTTCTTCCACGGGGACCCCCTCACGCTCGTGCCGGGACCCGGGTCCCGACGGCTCGGCAGCCAGCTCGGGATCCAGCGATGTCCAACTTGTCTCGCAGTACCCGGCGTGCTCGGCGCCGTGGAAGCAATGACACTCGCCGATCGAAACCGCTTTGCAGACGGGGCAGACCGGCTGCCGGATCAGACGCTGCAAGTCCCGCTTCGTCAAGTCATGGCAACCGGCGGAACACAGGCAGACAGCGACCGACACCCACACGGCAAGTGCTCGTCGGTTCACGATTGCCTTAGATGCCGCCACAGCCGTGATCCCAGTGTCCAGAGTGTTCAATAGAGGGGAGTATAGATCGACAGGTCGTTCCGCAGGACCTTTCCGGAGAGCCGTGAAGCCGTGCCCGTCCCCAGAATCGTAAAACCAAACACGCGCTCAATCGGCCGGATCAGCTTGACAAGCCCGACGTCCAGCGCCACCAGCCGGTCGTGGGCGACATACAGCCGGTCGCCGGGCATCAGCTGATAGTTGGTCTCCACATCGGCGCGCTGCGTGATCGCCAGCCAGTCAATGGGCAGGATCTGACTCGTGTGACTGTTGCGGTCGGGACGGGCAATCCACATCCGGGTGGAGGACTCGTAGCACGTCCCGTTCACCTGGCTCAGCGCGTCCATGACCGTTTCCTTGCCCGTGCAGGGGAAACGCACCAGCTGGTCACCCATGCCGCCCCCCTGCAACACGATGTAGTACACCTTGCTGTTGAATGCGAAGACCGACACGGATACCTCCGGATTGTCAAAGCAACCCGCAAGACGCTCGGTGTTCGTCTGCCGGATTTCGTCCAGCGTCTGGCTTACGACCGAAACGCTGCCGTACGGTCCCAGCGACACGGTGCCATCGGCCATCACGATGAACTCGCCAGACAGCCGCTGCCGGTTGGCGACACTGCGCAACGACATCGACACCTGAGGGTCGCGCAGCTGTTTGCGCAATCGGTCCTCAATCAGCGCGGATGCGTCGTGTACCGTCCGCCCGCGGACTTCGACGGCACCGTACGAATAGCCCAGTTCAATCACACCTCCGGTGCCGATCAAATACTCTCCCGCGATCGGTTCCTCCGGGAACGTGCCCACCACTGTCAACAGAACCGTGTCCCCCGCCTGCAGCGCGTGGGTCGACTGAGACACATTCTGCACGACGTCAATGGTCAGCACGTCGGGCGGCTCTACCCGGTACTTGGGGGCCGTCGCCATGTCCAATTCGCGGGGCACCCACCCCTGCGGCTCGCGGTCTGCACAGCCCAGTTCGGCCGGCAGGGTCGCCGGCCCGTGCAGCAATTGGCAGCCGCTCAGGACGCCGACCGCGCATAACGCCAGCGGGATCCAGCATGTCGCTCGGCGATAGGCAGTCGGTGGATTCACGGCATTGTCATGTCCGGGGTGAACACTCGGGCGCAGAGCGATCCGGTCGTTCCTGGTCCGCAACTCCGTCCCGCACGGGACGTGCTCCACGGTTGGCGCCGGCGCACACGAATCGGACGCGTCAGCAACGCGGATTCCCAGGCTCTGCCCTGTCGAAACCCTCCCGCATACGGGCTTTGACGCCGTCTGTCACGAAGACTCAGATCCGCTTAGGGGTTCTCTAATGGCATTTGTCACAATCGTTATCGGCCTTACAAACCGGATATCTTGCGTAAAGCACCACGGAAAGGTCGCGTTTTTGGGGGATTCCGGCCGACTCGTAAGTGCCGGCTGCCAGACGCCGGTACCCCATCGGGTGGGCCACGAGTGCATTCAAGGCCGGCCGGCGTCACGAGCCAGCCGGATCGTGAGATCCGGCCCGGGGCAGCGCGTCTTCAGGTAGAGGAGGTCACGAGCGGCGTCAAACATCCAGCCTTCTGGCACGGCGCCCGTCCCGGTGGGCGTTTCCGGCAGCTCGTGCGATGCACTTACCACCCGTCGGGGACGTCCAAACCCGGCGATGACGGTGCAAGGCTGGTCGCCCGCCGCAGCGTGCAGCACCAGGCTCAGGTCGCCCGTCTCCGGCTCGTCGAGCCGCACGTCGCCGAGCTGGGCGCCGGACGTGATCCACAGCTGCTGTGCACCCTGCCCGACGCGCTGGAAACTGATTTCCGGGTCATGTCCGTCGGCGGCCAGCAGGTTCTTGAGGATCAGGTCGGGTTGGATCCACGGTCCGTAGCGGACGGTGAAACCGGGCGCCCCCAGGTCGCCGGCACCCTCCACGCTGTCCGGGTACAAGCCGCGCTGGTCTGCTTGCGTGCCCAGCTGCCACAGCGCGCTGGCTGTGATGCCGTCGGCGATGGTCGTCCAGGGGCACGATGCGTCGTGGGGTGCCAGCTTGCGGAGCGCATAGGCATACTCCAATCCCAGCCACTGCACGGGACGGCCCAACCAGCTCGCGTGGTCGTAGTACGACGAGCCGAAGACGCCGATCGTGGCGTACCGTTGCAGACCGGCCTCCGGCACATTCCAGAGATACACAAACGGCAAGCCAGTGCGGGCCCAGTATCGTGCGCCGGACAAGAGGTCGGCGTTACCGGTGGCCCGGTATCCGGCGAGGAAAGCCTCGACCGCCAATCCGCTTGACCACAGGTAGGGCGATGCGGCCGGGTCTTCGAACGGTGCGCCTTGCGGTACCAGCTGGTGGCCGCTGGCCAGGTACTCCAGTACCTTCAGCCCGGCCTGCTGGGCCTGCGCGTCGCCCGTGATGCTGGTCCAGCGCAGCAGCTGGCCGGCCCGCACGGCGGTCTGGAAGACGGACACGTCCGAATCGCGGCCGAGAGGTGGGCAATGGGCGAACTGCGCGGGCAGCGGCAGTGGCACGTAGCGCCAGCTTCCGTTGGGTTGTTGTGTGCGGAGCGCTTCACGCACTTCGGCCTCCAGCCATTTCAGGGTCTGGCCGTCGAACAGGCCGAGGAAATACGGCGTCTTTGTCCAGGTGGGGTCGCCCCCGAGCGGGCCGCTGCGCCGCGCCGCCGCTACGTCGTCAGCGCGCGTCAGCAGTGCTGTGCGCACCTGGCCAGCTGCGGTGCGCGCCTCGAGCCGCAGCAGCATCTCGATCCAGGGGTCCGGCACGAAATCCCCCATTTCGGCATAGGGCTTCCATCCGCGCTGGTGGGCGTTCCACAGGGTTTCCAGATACGCCGTGCGACACAGCTGCCGCGATGCGGACATGCCGCACGGCGGTGGCACGACCGCGGGCAGGCCGTGCCGCGCGACGTACCGTTGTACGGCCGCCGTCGGATCAGTGGACGCGCTCAGCCAGACCGCGGCTTCGAGCGTCAGGGGGCGGCCGGCCGGCGCCACGTACGGTGTATCGGCAACCGAGTCATGTTCCGGCACGTAGCGGGGAATCGACGGGACAAACAGGCCCAGCAGATGGTTGTCGCCAGCCTCCTGCCATCCTGGCCAGTCGGCCACGCGATTGGGCGACGCGAACATGGCCGTCATACCCGATTCGAGTCCGTTCCAGCGGAAGTGCGGATCCCAGAACAGGCTGACCGTGCCGTCCTGCGTCGTTATCGAAGAGGCGGGGATGGTCACACGCAGCGGATGCGGCGCCATGCGGAAACGCCACTCGTTGCTGAAGTCCCGCAGGCTGGACGATTCCTGGTCCCCCTGCAGGAACTCCAGGCCGGGTAACACCGCCGCCCGCTTCTGGCTGCCGCACGTCGACTCGCCCACGTAGAGCAGCGGCCCGTCGAGCCGATAGAGGGACGCGTCCCGATCAGGAGTGGCGGTGTAACGCATCCGAATCAGATCGTCGTCGGCCGTTGTAGCAAACGAGAAGTAGCAGTCCCACACAGTGCCACTGCCGTCCACGACGGAGTTCCGGAAGATGACCTCCTGCTGACCCGGCTGTGGCGTGTGGCCTTCGAATGCGGGAGCGTAGATGTCCTGGTCGCTGCAGCCGCTGTCGCCGGACACCAGTCGGCTCAGGCAGCGCATACGCGCCAGACCGATCCAGCGTGCGCGCTGCTTGTCGTAGCGCTGGAACTCGCCGCGGCCGAACCCGAACACATTGGATGGGAACACGACTCGCACGGCACTGGTCCCTACCACCACGGGGGCAGGTGTGTTGCGCGTCCCATCGCCCGGCGCGGCGTCACCAGACCCGACCGCACACGGTTCGGAAACCAGAAAGTCGCGCTGCACGACGAGCGTTTCACCGCGCGCGCCGCGCGCGCCGCGGACCTCGGCCCGGGCCCCGGCCGGGCCGGCCGCGCCGGCCTGCAGCTGCCACTGGACCCACGCGCCGCGCCCCGCCGCAATGGGTGGGAATGCCTGGACCGCCGCGCAGCCATCACGTTGCGCGTTCGTCGTCGAAACCAGCTCTGCCACGACGCCGGACAGCGGCTCGGCGGAATCGTTGAACACCCGCAGCAGCAGCTGAAAACGCTTCTGCTTCTCCGCCAGGGGACGTGACAGAAAACAGCAGTTCTCGCCCCCCTGCACCAGTCGTATGTAGTCGATCGACGCATGAACCAGAGCCGGTTGGCCCGGGTAGCCTTCGACTGGATCGACGCGCAGATGAGTGATGGTGCCCTTCCAGGCCGGGTGGCGACCGAGCCGCACGCGGTACGTGTGCCACGCCCCATCGCCCGTGAGTTTGCACGACACCCGTTTCCGGTCCGGTCCATACCACTCGGGCGACGCGCCGGTCACCCAGTAGACCTGCAGGATCCCCCAGGCGTCGGTCTTCATTTTCACTTCCAGCACAGCAGCGTCGGCGGCGGGCAGATTCAGCGGAGTGTCGCCCGTCCAGAGGTACGGATCTGAGGGGTCCAGGCACAGCTCGAGATGCCCGTCGCGCACCTGCAGGTCGTGCACGCCGTGCAGCGCCTGCCAGCTCTGGGCGTCGCCGTCGGTGGCAAACTCCCACGATTGCGCGCCGGCCACGCTCGCGAGGCTGGCCAGCACCAGTGGGCACAGCAGCAGGCAACGGCGGAGTGTCTGCCGGACGTCCATCTGCCGGACGTCCCAGGTGTGCCGTGACAGGAACCGGGGCGGATGGGCGCACAGCGGCCGTGCGCGGACAACGCTGGCCCGCCGCGTGCCGGCTGCGACGCGGACCGACAGCGCAGGTGGTCTCCGCCAATTCAATGACATGCTCATGTCACATAGCGCCCGGTGGGTTGTTCTTGCTGGGGGCCAGCTCCCACCGATCGGCCTCCGCCGCCGCCGCGAACAGCTGTGGCAAGCCGGTCAACAGCACGTGCTGGCCAGCCTCGTCCAGCGCGCCGGCCAGCGGATCCAGCGCCAGGGGGCCGCCTGGGCGGAAGCCATGCCGGCTGGCGTAGAACACCACGGGCGGCTGGGACATCCAGGTCACGAAGTGCTGGGCGACGTGCCGCGTCAGCGCAGGATTCCCCGGCTCGAAATCGGCGTCGACCACGAACACGATGTGGCACGGCTTTAGCGACCGACCCCAGAGCCGGTCGCAGCCACGCTGTAGTACGCCCGAGAGCCGGTGGCGCAGGAAGTTGAGCTGTTCGTCCGGTCCGGCGCCGACGTAGGGATCAAGATTGCCGGCTTCCGAACAGACCAACGGGATCGGCTGGCCGTCGAGAGTGATACCGGCGACGAACCAGCGCCGGGTGCCTGTTTCCACCAGCACTGTCAGCAACGCGGGCACTCTATCGTTCATCGGTCACTTCAGGATGTTCGTGAAAGGGTGCAAGGTGTTCAGGCACGGTCACGCTGTTTCTGCTGTGCGAGTTGTTGCAGCAGTCGGGTGCCGGCTTCCACAAACCGGTTCACGTCGGCGGCGTCGACAGCGGTCTCTGGCTGCAGGAGTTGTGCGGCCAGACGCTGGCCATCTGCCACATGCTGCTGCAGGTCGGCCAGCATGCGGCGGCGGTCGATCACCGCTTCATACTGAGCCGCCGCGCCGTGCAGCAAGGCAATCAGTTCGTCGGGATCCCAGGGTTTGGTGATGTAGCGATACAGGGCACCGCGATTGATGGCGTCGATTACCGCCTTGATGTCAGCGTAGCCGGTAAAAATGATGCGGATGGCGTCGGGGTACTCCGTCTTGGCGTGCCCCATCAGTTCGACGCCCGTCATCTGCGGCATCCGCTGATCGGTCATGATCACGTGGATCGGGTGGTTGCGGAGGATCTCCATCGCCTGGTGCCCGTCCTCGGCGGTGTACAGCTCGAATTCGCGCCGCAGCAACCCGGTGAGCGAGAAGAGAATCTCCGGTTCGTCGTCGACCAGCAGGATCGGATGTTTCGTTGGCTGAGCGTCGGTCATGGCGGGTTCCGGACTGGGTTACGCTGGGGGCGGACACAGGGGCAGTCTCACACGGAAGAGGCTGCCGTGATCGACCGTGCTTGTCACCTCGATTGTACCACCGTGGTCGCGGACAATGCCGTAGCTGATGGCCAGCCCCAGGCCAGTGCCGCGGCCGACCGGCTGGGTGGTGAAGAATGGTTCAAAAATGCGTGGCAGGTTGGCAGGCTCGATGCCGCAGCCTTGGTCTTCCACTTCCAGGACCAAAGACGCCGCGTCCGCTGTGGTGCGGACCAGGATGCGGCTGCCGGCCGGGCTCGCCTGCGCAGCATTGAGAATCAGATTATACATCACGTGGTGCAGTTTGGCTGGGCGGCAGACGACGGGTGGCAGGTCCGGCTGCAGCACGCACTCCACCGTCACCTGGCGGGTCTGCAGTTCGTGCCCCAGGACCTCGACGGTGGACCGCACGGCGGTGTTGAGGTCCAACTTGTCGAGTTCGGCTTCGTCGAGCCGGGCGAAATCGCGGAGGTTGTTCACGATATCCCGCACGCGGCGCAGGCCTTCGAGCGAAGCGCCCAGCAGGCGCGGCAGATTCTCCTGCACCCATTCCAGGTCGGGGTCCACGTCCAGGCGCGGCAGCAGGCCGGCCAAGTCGGGACGCTGGGCGGCGAGCTCGTTGAGCGCCGCGCGGCAGCCGGTCAGCGCGGCGGTCAGGGAGGACACGTCGCGGCGCAGCACTTCCAGGTTGTTGGTGACATACGAAATCGGGTTGTTGATCTCGTGGGCCATTCCCGCCGCCAGCTGCGCGACGCTGACCAGCTTCTCGCTCTGTACCAGCGCGGCCTGCGTCTCACGCAGCTGCCGATTCTGCTCGGCCAGCGTGTGTTCGAGCCGCACGATGCGTTCCCCCTCGCGGACCCGCACCCGCAGTTCGTCGACATCGCACGGTTTGATCAGGAAATCGTCAGCCCCCGCCTCCATTGCCTTGACCAGGTCCGTCTTCTCCGATTTGGCCGTCAGCAGAATGATGTAGGTATAGCCGGCCGAGTCCAGGGATCGAATCCGCTGGGTCAGTTCAATGCCGTCCAACCCCGGCATCATCCAGTCGGTCAGCACCAGCGGGAACCGCTCCTCCTGAAACAGCTCCCAGGCCTGCGTGCCATGTTCGGTCTCCACGACGTCGTAGTGCCACTTCTTGAGCGATTCGACCAGGATGCGCCGCATCATGGCACTGTCTTCGACGACCAGAATCCTCATGGCCGGCGGCTTGCGGGGCAGCAGCGGACGTGGCAGATCTTCCATGGAGCGTGGTTGGTCTCTCGATTGGGTCTCACGGGCCGGCTCCGGCCGCCACGACTACTCCAAATCGCGGATGCGGATCTCTTTGTACTCGGCCCACATGGGCGCACCGGCATGCAACTGCAGGGCCAGCACCCCCTCCCGCCGCGCCCGCTGGGGATCGTTGTCTGTGCAGTCCAGGATCAGCCGGCCATTGAGATAGTGCTGCAATTGCGGTCCCCGGGCGATGATGACGACGTCATTCCAAGCGTCCAGCTTGAACAACTGCGTGAAGGCCTGCTGGTCGAGGAACGTCTCGACCACCTGCTTCGTCCCGTCCGCGTTCCAGACCACCTTCTCGCCCACGAGACACATGCGGCCGCGTTGCCCCCCTTCGTCATACAGAAAGCCGGTCACGCTGGGCAGCGTGAGTTCGTTGCGGATCTCGTGCTGGTAGCCGCGGACGACCCAGGCGTTCGGCAGCTGTCCCTCCGTGATTCGCTGTGATCGGTACTGAATGCCCGAGTTGTTGGTGGCGTTGCAGCGGAACGAAAGACGCAGTTCGAAATCCCCGGTTACACCGCCGTTCCAGATCAGAAACGTATTGCCGTGCGCTGGATTCTCAGCCGTCGTCTCGCCCCGCAGGGCACCGTCACGGACCGACCATAGCCGCGGATCGCCATCCCAGCCCGTCAGATCCCTGCCGTTGAAGATGCGCTGCCAGTCGTACAGCCAGTCGAGGTCGAAGCAAGTGATACTGGTGCGGCTCAGCGGGGGTAGGCTGGCGTCCGTCGCGCAGTAGGCGAGCAGCACGCGGTCACCCACGAACTCCAACGCGGTGTAGCAGTACCAGCCGGCCGGGTCATCTTCGATGTTCTTGACGCGTTCCCAGGTCTGCCCCTCGTCGCGCGACACCGCAACGGTCAACGGTGTGCGTTTCTCGCCGAGCGCCGGATTGGCTGAGTGGTCGTTCCAGACCATCAGAATATCGCCCGTCTGCGGGATGCGTTCGAAGGTTGCCGGCGAACATGGCGACTGGATGTCGGTGGGTTCCGCAGCGGTCCAGGTCAGGCCGCCGTCGGACGAGTAGCAGCGGTACTTGCAGCCACGATCTGTCCGACACAGCATCATGAGCCGACCATCCTTCAGTTCGATCACGCCGGGTTCCTGCAGTCCCGAGCCCGAGTCGGGTGGCGGCGCGATCTCCGCCCCCTGCGTCCACGTCTTGCCCCCGTCGTCCGACACGAAGCACATCGGCACGCCGGGCCGGAACTGCGTCTCGCCGGCCCGCACGTGCTGGGCGGCGGGAATCACCAGCCGCCCGCCGGCCAGCTGAATGACCCGGTCGTTGTTCACCACGTAATAGCCCCGCGGCGGCATGCACAAGGTCGCTGAGCTCCAGGTTTGCCCCTCGTCCGTCGACGTCCGGAGGAACGCCCGGCAGTCGTCGTCGGCTTGCTTGCAGAGGTAGAAGAGCGCACTTTCGCCGCTCTGGAGCCGCAACAACGACACCGACATCACATTCCAGGCGCCCTCGTTCGGTACGATCGTCACGTCGTCGGGCGTCCAGGTCAGGCCACCATCGCTGGATAAACGCCCGGCTAGGTACGCCGCGTCGTTGTCGCCACCCCCGCCGGTGAAGTGCGTGTAGACAAACAGGATGCGGCCGTCCTGAAGTTGGACGAAGTCCCCCTCTGAGTTGCGCGGGTTCCCGGCCGCAGGCGGGAGCAGACGCAGCTTGCTCACGCCCCCCTGCCCTGTGGCCTCGGCCGTCGCGCGGGCCGGCCCGCAGACGTTCCGCACCGCCTCGAGGTATTTCATCCCATGGACCTGATCGGGTTCCAGGTAGCTGCCCTCGGTCCACTCGTTCCAGCAGTTGATGTTCAGGATCCGCGGCCCGTCCGGCTGGGCTAGCAGGCGTTCTTTGGTGAGCGCCAGCGCCTCCCGGAACCGTGCGGGCGTGTTGCCGCTGATGGTGTTGGTGAAGGGGTAGCCGAAGTTGCCGAACTCGTCCCGCTGATCGGCTCGCGGGCTGGAATCCCAGCCCATCGTCACATTCGGGAAATACGGGACGTCGAACTTCTGGACGGCCTCGCTCCAGTACTGGAAATAGCTGTCGCGCACGGCGTTGTAGTCGGTCTGGAGGTCGGGCAGCGGCACATGATGGATCCAGACGTACGACGTGACAGAATCGAACCCCAGATCCCGCACCAGCTGGGGTGCATCGGCCGGCTGTCGCTCGCCCGGCAGGATCGGCTGTCCCCACACGACGGCATTCAGATGCAGGCCCGGCAGGCCCGTGGCCACCGCCTGGGCGCGGAACCGATCGAGCGCCGCGCGCGTGGCGGCCACGCTGCCGAAGCTGTCCAGCAGCGTCGTCAAGTCATAGAAGGAGAAGTAAGGGCGTCCGTCAATCCGCCAGTAAGACGGATGCGAGAAGTAACGGCTGATGACGTGGGTGCAGATCTTGTCGAATGTCTCGGGGGTGACAGCGCCCGGATACAGCACCTTCTGCGGCGCGCCGCGCCGGTACGGGTGGATATCCAGCCAGTCGTGATTGGCCCACATGAAGGCGAACTTGAGCCGTGCGTTGTTCTCGGCCTGCAGGAATCCCCGATCGATCGGACGGTCGAGAAAGGGACCGTCATTGTAGTAATACCAGTCGAAAATGAACGCATCGATGCCGTGGTCCGCCGCGGCGGCGATCTTCTGAGCCATCGCCTGCGGATCCGACTCGTCGGCATATCCCCACAGCGGCACGTTGGGCTGGTGGTGGCCGGGGAAACGCGGCCGCGCCGCCTTGACCAGTTCCCATTCGGACCATGCGGGGCCCTTGGTCTTCGCGTTGCGCGGGTCACCTGGGTGGTAGTTGCCAAAGTAATAGCAGGCGACTGTGACCTCGTCTTCGGACGCCGCGGGCGAGGCGGCCTTCACCGGGGCGGAGCCGGCGGCGGCCGGCTGCGCAAGGACTACGGCTGATGGCGAGACATCTGACAGCAACAGGGCCGTCCAGAGCAGGATGGCGGCGTAAAAGGTCCTCAACATGACGAGTGTGCTCCAGGTGTGATCGGTCAACGTGCAGGCAGGACGGCTGACGCTGCCACACGCCTATTGTCCTATTGCGAAGCCTCCATTTCTACCACGGGGAATGTGACGCGGACAATCGTCCCTTCCCCCAGCTGGCTGATGATCCGCAGCTTGCCGCCCAGCAGCCGGGCACGCTCGCGAATTCCCTCGAGCCCGAACCGGTTCCTGGCCATCGTCTTACGGTCGAATCCGGTGCCCCAGTCGCGGACCTCCAACGTCACGAAGTTCTCTGCCTGCATGAGCCGCACGCGAACCTTGTCACTGCGGCTGTGCCGGCAGGCATTGGTCAGCGCTTCCTGAGCGATGCGGAACAGCGAGTTCTCGAGGGTCGCTTCCAGCCGCCGGAACTGCACGGCATGCTGGTAGTCGATGTCCGGCGCACCACGCTGCTCCCGCAGCTGTGCCGCGATGTCCTCGATCGCCTCCGGCAGTCCGAACTTGTCCAGCACCGGCGTCCGCAACCGGCTCATGACCATCCGCAGTTCGGCCGATGCCTGGCGCAGCGTGTCCATCACTTCGCGATAGCCGGTCGCAGCCGCCTCGGGTTGCCCGGGCGCGCTCCGCTGCACCGCCTGCAGCTGGAGCATGGCGGCCATGAGCTGCTGTGCCGCCCCGTCGTGGAGCTCGTACGTGAGCAGGCGGCGTTCGTGGTCGCCGGCCATCACCATGCGCCGCAGCGCGCGCTGTTTGCGCCGCAACTTCTCCTCGCTGCGCTTGCGCTCGGTAATGTCCCGATAGACGCCGATCAGCGCGGCCGGGTTGCCGGCCGCGTCCCGGATGACTGCCGAGGAGATTTCGGCGGCGAAGGTCTTGCCCCCCTGGCGGACTACCTGGTATTGGGTGTCCCGCAGGATGCCTTCGTCGAGCAAACGGCGGACGTTCGCCTGGAATCGCGCGCGGTCCTCGGCCGCGATCCAATCGAGCGCTTCAGTCCCCACCAGATCTTCGGGCCGGTCCACACCGTGCTGCGCGGCCGCCTGGAGTGAGGCGAAGATGATCTTCCCGGCCAGGTCGAGCACGGCCACGGAGTCCGGCGACGAGTCGATCAGCGCTCGGTACCGCGCTTCGCTGTCGCGCAGGGCATCGAGTGTGCGGCGCCGCTCCTCAATTTCCTGGTGCAGTCGGGAGTTGGTTGCATGCAGAGTGGCCGTGCGTTCCTTGACGCGTTCTTCCAGTTCGGCGTACATCCGTCGGAGCGCGGCCTCCGCCTGTTTGCGGGCCGTGATATCGGTGCTGAAGCCCTCAATGGCCTCCAGCTCCCCCTGATCGGAGAAGAGTCCCACGCCCTGTTCCCAGATCTACTTCTCCTGGCCGTCCGCCGTCCGCAGGCGGTATTCCACCTGGTATTGCCGCCGCTCGGTGATGGCATTGCGCACCGCATCCCACTCCGGCAGGCGGTCGTCCGGGTGGATCAGTTCCATGTGCCGCGTGCCCGGCTGGCCGATCAGTTCCGCTGGCGAGCAGCCGGTCAGTGCCCGGTAGCCGTTGCTGAGGAATTCAATGGTCCAGTTGGCGTCGGCCCTGCAGCGGTAGACGGCGCCGGGCAGATTGGCCATCAACGTCGCCAGTCGGCGTTCGCTCTCCCGCAATGCGGTTTCGGCCTGCCGCTGTTCGGTGATGTCCCGACCGATTCCGAACACGACGTCCTGATTGGGCACGGGGATGACGATCCAGCTGAACCAGCGGTATGATCCGTCCCGGCACCGATTTCGATCGACGAAAGTGACGGGGGTGCGGCAGGCGATCAGCTGCTGAAACGCCTCCTCTGCGGCCGCACGATCGTCCGGATGGATGAACTCGAAGAATGGGCACGCGCGGCTTTCCTGCTCGGACCAGCCGAGGATACGTTCGAAGGCGGCATTCACCTGCTGGTAGTAGCCGTCCATCCCGGCGGTGGCCACCAGCACAGGCAGGCAGTCGTTGATCTGCCGCTGCTCCATCGCGTATTGCTGGGCGCGCGCCAGCGCAGCCTCGGTGGCGCTGAGTTGTTGCCGCACCGCCGCGAGTTCAGCCACCAGCGCTGCCTGTCTGTTGTCCTGGTCCCCCATGGCCCACCTTCCGTTCGGCCGCCCCACCGCACGTTGTAGCATAAACCCGGGGCACACGCATAGTTCGCGGTGTCCTGTCCCGGCCCGCTTCGGGGCGCAGCACACGGGCGCCGCAGGCGGCGCCCGGTAGAGGGTCGGTTCGTGGGAGAGTCAGCGTTCAGCGGATTCCGATCGTGGCGCTCCCGGGCCGGCACCGCCGTCGGCGATTCACGCGGACAGCAGCTCGTCTACCTCGGCCTGATCCACGTCCATAATGTACGGGATACCGCTCACGTCGGCCGCTTCCCGGGTCAGCGCGGCGATGTCGCCACGCGAGAGGTGCGCGAGCGAGAATTTGCGGCTGCCCGCCATGAGCTGGCGCAGGCCCTGATCCAGACGCTCGTAGTAGGTGTACAGGCCGAGCGCCCCGGTGGGGATCCGGCTGAACTCGTCGTCACCAAGTTCGGCGCGCAGGTGGCTGGAGGTGACGAAGATCTCGTCCTTGCTGTTGCCGAAGCGTTCGATGTAGACCGGGACCTGCTGCTGGTCGATCGTGCGGCCGATGGTCTTGCCGACCATCGCTGCCGCAATCGGTGCCCGCGCCATGCCGACCAGCTTGACGAACGGCGCGCCGAGCGCGAGTCCTTTGAAGATCTGGTCTTCGAAGGCGAATCCGCCGTTGACTGCCAGCGCCGGCAGGTGCTCGCCCCGCGCCGCCAGCCGGCTGGCGTACTGATAGAGCAGCGAGTGCAGGTGCACGGGGGGAACGCCCCACTCGTTCATCATCCGCCAGGGGCTCATGCCCGTGCCGCCACCGGCGCCGTCGACGGTGAGCAGGTCGATCTTGTAGCGGGAGGCGAAGACCACGGCGCGGGCGAGATCGGCCGGCCGGTACGCACCGGTCTTGAGGAACACGTACTTGGCTCCCGCCTTGCGCAGCTGCGCGACGCGTTCGGCGAACGACTCCTCGGTGAGCATGCCGACGCGTGAGTGCCGTTCAAACTCCTTGAACACGCCGTGCTCGTAGGCCCGGATCGTCTCGGGGTCGGTGGGGTCGGGCAGCACCAGGTAGCCGCGGTGGTGGAGCATCTGGGCCGTCTTGAGGTCGCGAATCTTGACCTCGCCGCCGATATCCTTGGCCCCCTGCCCCCATTTGAGTTCCACGCATTCGACGCCGAGACGCTCGATGGCGTATTCCTGGGCGCCCAGCCGCGTGTCCTCGATGTTGGCCTGCACGATGATCGCGCCGTAACCGTCGCGCTGGTGATCCTGATAAAGCGTGACGCGGCGTTTCAGGTCGGCGGTGTCCAGCGTGCGGCCATTCTTGATGACCGCCTCGGGGTCCATCCCCACGACGTTTTCGCCAATGGTCAGTCCGGTGCCCGCCAGCGCGGACCCGATCGCCAGCCCTTCCCAGTTGTTCTTGGCGATGTTGGTCGAGCCGATGCCCGAGATGATCCAGGGACGGCGGAACTTGATGGCCTGGTCGTGGCCAATGCGGACTTCAAGACTGACCGCGGGGAAGATCGCCTTATCGCTGTCGGCCTCGATCCCGTGAGCACCTACGGCGGTTCCCATGATGTTGAAATGGAAGTAGTCCACCGGATAGGTCTTCTCGGCAGCCGTCGTGATCACGCCGAACGGCTGCGGATAGATGACCTCGTGGCCGCGATAGGCTGATTTGCCGATCTCGCACATGCCGATGCAGCCGTCCACGCAGGTGACGCACATGCCCGAGGCGGGCACGATCGAGCCTTCCGTCCGGTTCTTGGTCAACGTGGCCGCGGACGTGTTGATTCGGGACAATGTCGTACTCATGAGAATGGGACTCCTGGGGAGTTAGTGGCTGTTGCGAATTTCGCACGCTACACAGGGATCCATGTAGCACAGCATGTCTTCAGCCTGTTTCTTTTCGACACACGGCGGCGCCAGGTTGGCGCAGCCGCCGCAGATGGCCTTTTCCGGTTCGGTGTAGGTGCAGCGGAGCTGGCAGGCGGGACAGACGTAGATGCAGCCACCGCATTGCCGGCAGACGTCCGACTTGATGTCGAACGGGGTGCCAATGCTGCGCCGCTCGCCCCGGTGGCGGAAGCCGATCGCGTGGGCCATCATCTGTTCGGCGCACATCCGGACGCACCGGCCGCACAGAATGCAGTCTTCGTACTCCTGCCGGAACCGCTGCTGGCGGATGTCGTGCGCGGAGGCCAGATCCTGGATCACCTTGGATTGCGGGCAGGAGGCCAGCAGCAGCTCGAGCACCATGCGGCGGGCTCGCAGGACGCGCGCCGACGCGGTACGCACCTGCAGCCCCGGTTCGACAGGATAGGTGCAGGACGACACCAGGCGGGCTTTCGCCCCCTCGCCAATCTCCACGACGCACAGCCGGCAGGCGCCGTACGGGGACAGCCCTTCGAGATGGCAGAGGGTGGGGATGGGAAATCCCAGGAACGTGGCCGCCTCCAGGATCGTGCTGCCCCGTTCCACCGTCACTTCCAGGCCGTTGATCGTCAGGGTGATCATTCCGATGCTCCTCGTGCCGCCGCCCCGACGGCTTCTGCGTGGTCCTGCCTCCGCGTGAACTTCAGATCGCAGCGGAGACACCGGTGTGCTTCCGCCACCGCCTCTTCCGGCGTGAGCCCGAGCTCCACCTCCGCGAAATTCCTGCGCCGCGCCGCGCACGGCAGCGTCGCCGGTTCCGCGCGGCCGGCCTCCTCCGCCGCGTCATCCGCGGCGGTCGGCTCCACAAAGACGTCGGGCACCGTGGCGTGGGCGGGTGCTGCGAGCGGCTGGCCGCGCAGATACCGATCGATCACCGCCGCCACGTTCTTGCCCGCCGCGATGGCGTCCACCACGGTGTACGGACCGGTCACCACGTCCCCCCCCGCGAACACTCCCGGCCGGCTCGTGCCGAACGTCTGGCGGTCCGCCCGCAGCCGGCCCCCGGCGTCGAGTTCCAGGCCCATGCGCGCCAGGCACTCGCTGTCAGGACGTTCGCCGATGGCCACGATCAGGGTGTTGAGCGCCAGCTGGAATTCGCTGCCCGGAATCGGCACCGGCCGGCAGCGGCCGCTGGCATCCGGCTCACCCAGCCGGTTCCGGATGCACTCGATGCCCACCAGCCGGCCGGCTTGGGCATGGATCCGGATCGGCGAGATCATCGTCTCCACCTTGACTCCTTCCCGGACGGCCGCGCCGATGTGGCGGATCTTGACCGGGGAGACCAGGGTTTCGAGACGCACGCCTTCCTCCAGCGCTGCCTCCACCTCCTCGGCATATGCCGGCATCTCCTGGTCGGTGCGGCGATAGAGCAGGGTCACACTCTCGACATTCTCCTGCCGCATGGCGACGCGTGCGGCGTCCACGGCCGAGTTGCCGCCGCCGATAATACCCACATGCCCTCCAGCCAACTCCTCGCCCCGCAGATTGAAGGCCTTGAGAAACTGCATCGACGTGTAGACGCCGGCCACCGTCTCCCCGGCCAGGCCCAACTGCGTGCTCTGGTCGGCGCCGATCGCCACGAACACCGCCCGATAGCCGTCCGCCAGCAGGCCGTCGACGGTGATGTCGCGCCCCAGCACCTGACCGTACCGCACGGTAATGTGGTCGTTCAGCAGCGAGGCAATTTCCTGGCGCAGCACATCCCGCGGGAGCCGGTAGGCAGGAATGCCGCTGACCAGCATGCCCCCCAGCACATCCTCGGCCTCGAACAGCGTGACCGCGTGACCCAGCAGCGACAGGTAGTGGGCGGCAGACAGACCGGCGGGGCCTCCCCCCACGACCGCCACCTGGCTGGTCTCGTGCGCCGGCCGCCCCACCGGCACCGGCTGGTAGACCGCCGGATCCACGCGATCGGTGACAAAACGCTTGAGCGACCGGATCGCGGTTGGCTGCCCGCCACTGGTGCCCAGCTGGCAGTGCTGCTCGCACTTGCGATCGCACACCCGGGCGCAGATCGATGGCAACGGGTTGGCCTGCCGGATCACCTGGTAGGCCTCCTCGTACCGGTTCTGTCCGATCAGCGCGACGTAGCGCCAGGCCTGCGTGTCGACCGGGCAGGCCGTCTGGCACGGGGCGCCGATGAGGTTGGTGCAGACGAACGCGTCGCACCGCTTGTCGATCACATGCCGCTCGTATTCGCCGCGGAAGTGGCGGAGCGTGCTCAGCACCGGGTTGGCGGCCGTCTGTCCCAGCCCGCACATGGTCGTGTCCTTGACCACACGCGCAAGTTCTTCCAGGAGGGTCAGGTGGGCCGGCGTGCCGCAACCGTTCGAGATGTCGTCCAGGATCTCGTACATGCGCTGCGTCCCCTTGCGGCAGGTGAAACACTTGCCGCAGGACTCGTCCTTGAGGAACTTCATGAAGTACTTGGCCACGTCCACCATGCACGTGGTGTCGTCCATCACGATCATGCCACCCGAGCCCATGATCGAGCCGGCGGCGGCCAGGCTGTCATAGTCGATCGGCAGATCGAAAGCGCTGGCCGGAATGCAGCCTCCGGACGGCCCGCCCGTCTGCACGGCTTTGATCTTGGCCCGGCCTACCGGCCCGCCGCCGATGTCGTAGACGATCTCGCGGACCGTGATCCCCATGGGCACTTCGACCAGTCCGGTCCGTTTGATCCTCCCCACCAGGCTGAAGATCTTCGTGCCGGCGTTGCCCGGCGTGCCGACCTGCGCGAACTGCTGAGCGCCCTGGCGGATGATCACCGGGATGTTGGCCCACGTTTCGACGTTATTGATGATTGTCGGCCGGCCGTGGATGCCGCGCTGGATCGGATAGGGGGGGCGCTGCCGCGGCTCCCCCATCTGCCCTTCAATGGAGCGGATCAGCGCCGTCTCTTCGCCGCACACGAAGGCCCCGGCGCCTTGCACCAGCTGGATGTCGAACGCGAAACCGGTCCCCAGGATGTCGGCCCCCAGCAGTCCATGCTCGCGCGCCTGGCGGAGCGCAATGGAGAGATGCTCGATGGCCAACGGATACTCGTGGCGGACGTAGACGATCCCCTGGTTGGCACCCGTGCCATAGGCGCCGATGAGCATGCCTTCGATGATGCTGTGCGGATTGCCTTCCAGCACGCTGCGATCCATGTATGCGCCGGGATCACCTTCGTCCGCGTTGCAGACGACGAACTTGCCCTGCTGCGCACTCTGACGCGCCAGCATCTCCCACTTGAGCCCAGTCGGGAAACCACCCCCTCCGCGGCCCCGCAGCCCCGAGGCCTTCACCTCCGCCACCACTGCGTCGGGAGACGCGGCGGACAGCACCTTGACCAGCGCGTCGTAGCCGCCACAGGCGATGTACGAATAGATGCGGGTCGGATCGACCTGCTCGTTGCCGGCGAGCACCGTCCGACGCTGCTTGCGGAAGAACGCGATGTCGTCCTGGTGGGGCACCGGATCGCCCGTGTGCGGATCGGTGGTCAGCAGCTCGGGGAGCGTCCGGCCCTCTACCACCGCATCCACGATCTGCTCCATCTCTGCGACGCTCACCTTGGGATAGAAGGTGCCGCTCGGTTCAATCAGCACCGAGGGCTCCATCTCGCAGAACCCGTGGCAGCCGGTGACGCGCAGGCGGACACGGTCGGTCAGCGCCCGGAGGAGCAGCTGGCGTTTGACGGCGAGGATGAGCTCGTTGGCGCCGCTGGCTCGGCCGCACGTCCCGGCCGGAATGACGATCGTGGGCAGCGCATCGTCGCGACCGGCCCGCAGCCGGGCCGACAGCAGGCGGAATTCATCGATACTGTGAGGTCTTGACATGAACAACTCCGTATTCGGTGCGGCTGGCGTCAAGCGTCCGCGCGTTCGCGCACGGCGTCGCCGTCGATCCCGTCCAGATCCAGCTGGCGGCCCGGACATCCGCGGCGGGAACAGAACTGTGCGATGCCCCCGGCCCGAATGAGCGTGGGGACCAGCGGTGCACGGCACGCGGAACAGTTCGACGCCCCGGCCAGCTCGGCGTGGCAGTGCGGACAGTAGACACGCACCACCGTGCCCGGCGCCACGTCCGGTTCATAACGGCAGGCAGGGCTCCCGTAGAGCGACGAGAGCCACAGGCACCCGTGCTCCTGACCCGCAGACGCCACCAGGCGGATCGCCGCGCGGCCGTCGAGCTCGTGGCCGCCGTCCATCAGGCTGTGGTTGCAGCGTATGCAGCTCACCTCGATCGGAAACGGCGGTACCTCCATCCCGGGCTGCGTGGTGTCGAATCCGTCGTGCGCCTGCTCCAGCAGCTGGCCGACCTTCTTCGCGCGCACTTTCGACAGGTAATGGCCGTCGATGACGACGACCGGCCCCACAGCACAGGCCCCCAGGCAATTGACCGTCTCCAGGGTGAACTGCCGGTCCGGCGTGGTCTCGCCCGGCTTGATCCCCAACTGCTGCTGCAGTCCCGCCACCACGTCGGGTGCGCCGCGCACGTGGCAGGCAGTCCCCAGACAAGCGCACACCAGGTGCTCGCCCCGCGGCTTGAGACTGAACGACCGATAGAATGTCGCAATCCCGTAGATGTCCACCAACGAGCAGCCCGTATGCTTGCTCACAGCGCGCAGGGTCTCTTCGGGCAGATAGCCGTGGCGCGCCTGGATCTCCTCCAGGATCGCGATCATGCCCCCTTCCCGTCCTTCGTACTTCCGTACGATGCCCAGCACGTCTTCACCGTCAGCACTCGCCTCCGGCCGCCCGTTGCTCTTCTGCGATGCGCTCGTCATCTCCGTCATCTCAGCAGTACTCCTCGCAATGCCACACGCCGCCTTCCAGGGTGTGCAACGTGCAACGCTGGCGGTTCTCACAGTCGCTGCACAGTCCGTGTAACTGACCGTCGTCCGGACGCGCGTTGCCGCAGCGCCGGGCGCGGCGGCCGCGCCCCGACTGCGGCGTGCGGCTCTTCTGCGCGTACTCCTCGCATTCAAACGCACGCTGCTCCAGCTCCGCATGGCTGGCGCAGGTCGACGCATGGTCACACGTCGCACACAGATCGTGACGGTCTTCGGGCATGATTGTCCCCCTGAGAATTCCCCGCGCAGACATCCGCTGTGGACGATCCGGTCGTGGTCCCTCGCGAAAATCGGTGTTGAGTGCAATCATGGGCTGGCTCCTGGCCGGGCCACCCAGGGCAATTTCCGCGCCAGTCGGCGACTGGCTGCAGCGCGCCTCGGATCCTGCCGGTCAATCGTGCGCGCAAACGCCGTGCCTGGCAGGCGGCGCGCCGCTTCCGCGGTGCGGATTTGGCAGCCGATCAGGCGACGCGCGAGGGGAACCGCCCGAGGGTACGAGCGGGGAGAAATGTACCAGTGGGGAGAATTTCCCCGGCGGCCGAGGGCCCCTGCGCCTGCCCCTAACCCTGCCCAAACGGTTTCCGAGCCAGCACGAGAGGGAGCCAGCGCTGGTCCGGCGTCCGGACAATCGGGAGACGGTCTCCTGGCGGCGGCACTACAGCGGTCGCGGCTCGTCGGTGGTCTTGAGCTTCTCGCGCAGGGTCTTGCGGTCGATGCCCAGCACCTGGGCCGCCTTGGTCCGGTTGCCGCCGACGCTGGCCAGCACGTTGCGGATGTACTCGGCCTCGACCTGGGCGAGTGTGCGGGTGAGGTCGGGACGTGGCGGGACCGAGAACCGCAACACGGCCGGGAGTTCCGAGACGTCGATGGTATTGCCGTCCGCCATCACGACGAGACTGTGGATCACGTTTTCCAGTTCCCGCACGTTTCCGGGCCAGTGATAGTCGCTGGCCAGCACGCGGACGGCTTCCTCGGTCAGACTGGGGACGGGCTTGCCGAGTTCCTTGGCGAACTTCTGTGTGAAGTGGTGAATCAGCAGGAGGATGTCATCGCCGCGTTGGCGGAGGGCAGGCAGGGCGAGCGACACGACATTGAGCCGGAAATAGAGGTCCTCGCGGAAGCGGCCGGCTTTGGCCAGCGCCGGCAGGTCCTTGTTGGTGGAGGCCAGGATCCGCACGTCGACTTCGCGTGCCCGCCGGGAGCCGATCATGTAGACCTGCCGGTCCTGGAGGACCCGCAGCAGTTTGACCTGCATGTTGAGGCTGGTCTCACTGATCTCATCGAGGAAGATCGTGCCGCCGTCTGCGGCCTGGAAGAACCCGGCCCGCGATTCAGTCGCGCCAGTAAAGGCCCCTTTGACGTAACCGAACAACTCGCTTTCCAGGAGCGTCTCCGGGATGCTCCCGCAGTTGACCGGGACGAAGGCCGCGGCCGACCGCGGGCTGCTGTAGTGGATCGCCCGGGCGACGAGTTCCTTGCCGGTGCCGCTCTCCCCCGAGATGAGCACGGTGGCGGACGCCGCGGCCGCCTTGCTGATGGTGCGGAAGATCTTCCGCATGGGTGGCGACTCGCCAATCAGGCCGTAGGCCGCCGCCGGCACGCGTTGTGATGCGCTGGTGCGGCGTCGACGCGCATGCAGCTTGGCGAACGCCCGGTGCACGGCCGCGAACAGCTCGTCGTCTGTGAACGGCTTGGCCAGATACTCCTCCGCGCCGTGCTTGACCGCCGTCACCGCCCCTTCGATCGAGGGATAGCCGGTGATCATGATCACTTCCGTGTCCTTGAGATTGGCGCGGATGTGACGCACCAGTTCCAGCCCGCTGGCCCGCGGCATCTTGAAATCGGTGATGACCAGGTCCACACGCGTCCCCTCCGTAATGCGGATCGCCTCGGCGACCTCGGAGGCAGTCAGGACCGTGTAGCCCTGGGCGGTGAGGTTGCGCTGGAGGACCTCGACCGTGTTGGGCACATCATCCACCACCAGAATTGTTTCGCATTCAGCGGGCGGTTTCATTGCGGAGGCGTTCCTTGTTGACTGCGGCACTCGCTGCAGGAAGACGCAGCTCGAATCGGCTCCCCTGCCCCGGCGTGCTCTGCACCGCGATCGTGCCGCCGTGCGCCGTGACGATCCCGTGCACCACCGGCAGGCCGAGTCCCGTTCCCTCGTGGATGTCCTTCGTCGTAAAGAAAGGGGTGAAGATCTGTTCCAGCACCGCACGCTCCATGCCCACCCCCGTGTCCTCGACCACCAGCTCCAGCTGACCGTCCGTGGCGCGGGTCGTGATCTTGAGCGTCCCGCCCGCCGGCATCGCCTGCACGGCGTTGACCACCAGGTTGACCAGGACCTGGTTCAGCTGTGATGGATCGGCGACCATGGCGGGCAGCTCGGCCGCCAGGTTCCGCTCGATGGTGACCCCCGCCTTCTCACACCGCGACTCCAGGAAGGACAGTCCGTCCTCGATCGCCGCGTTGAAGTCCAGCTCGCTCTTGCGCGGCGGCGTCTGGCGGGCAAACAGCATGAGCTTCTTGATCACCTCGCGCGCGTGCAGCGAGGTGGCGACGATCTTGTCGAGGTCGCGGGCCGCTTGCGCTGGCAGGCCGGGCTCCTTGCCGGCCAGCTGGGCGAAGGCCAGAATGTTGCCCAGCGGCTCGTTCAGCTCGTGCGCCACGCCGGCAGACAGCTGGCCGATCGTCGCCAGCCGGTCAGCATGCCGCAGCTGATTCTGCAGCCGGCTCTGGTCCTCGGCCGTTTCACGCCGCTCGATCAGCTGCGCAATCTGGCGGGCCACCGTGTCGATCAGGATGCGCTCTTCTCTCAGGAACGGTCCTTCATCGAGCGTCTGTTTGGCGGCGGTGTAGCCCACCTCGACGGTGCCCCGCGTGAGGCTCTTGACCACGAGTTCGGTGGACTGCTTGTGGACGCATGCCGCGACGTCCGCCGTCGCGTAGCACTGCCCGTCCAGGACAATCCGGGCCACCGTCAAGGCCGGGTACTGCCAGGCGGCCGGCAACAGTTCCACCACCCCCTGCAGCACATCACCCAGTGCAGTCTGGGGGCGTTCGGCCAGCTGTGCCAGGCTGTAGAGACAGGTGAGTTCCTTGATGCGTTCGCGCAGCGAAGCGTGCGCGAACTGGCTGATCAGGGCCAGCGCCACAGTCTGGGCGATACCCTCGTAGCATTCCACATCGCCTTCCCCGAGCGCGTGCTTCCGCAGGCTGCGCAGCTGCAGCAGTCCGACCGTCTCGTCGGCCGTGGCCAGGGGGAGGATGGCCAGCGACGCGCAGCGCCGCGTTTGGCGCGCGCGCCGCGTTCCAGTGTGGGCGGCCAGCAGCCGCAGCGTCTGGCTCGCGTCCCCCGTCCAGAAGCTGCCGGCCTTCGTGAAGGACGGCAACCCGGCAGGATACTGCTTCTCCAGCACCAGGCGGCCGAACTGCTCGAGCGCATCCCCGGCCCGTTCACAGGCGCAGAGCGCATGGCGATCCGGCACGCGGGAACGCAGGACCGTCACCGTGACGGAGCGCGTCGGTCGCTGCGTCGCTTCACAGCGGAAACACTGGTCCTGGCGTCTGATGCGCAGTTCGACCGCGTCACAGCCCGAGAAATCCAGCAGCAGTGCGGCGATCGCCCGCAGGAAGTCGCTGCGGGTCATGTCCCGGTCCACGTGCCGCAGGATCTCTTGCGACAGCGCGCGAAAATCGCGGGCCCGCGCGGTGCCTCCAGCCTGCGCAGCGCGGCTGCCGGCCTGGTCTGGATGGTTCCGGTCTGACTGCTCAGCGGAATCGCTCACGAATGTCCCAACACCGTCCGAAGTACCTCTGATTGCTGCGCCGTCAGGGGCTCCCGGCGCGCGGCCACACCCTGTTACATCATAGTCTGCTCCCCGCCGACCGCGGAGAGGTCTGCGGCCGGAGCCGGCCACTAGGTCGTCTGGGCCGCACGATCCCGCGCCAGCAACGCAGCACCCACGGGGACCGCCGCGTCCAGCAGCGCCCACGGGACAATGCGATAGGCGCCCCGGACCGACGCGAAGACATGCTCCTGCGTATACCGGCAGACGGGCTCGAACAGAATCTGGCCGAGATGGGCCACGCCGCCGCCGATGGCCACTACGTCGGGCGCCAGAAGCGTCACCAGGTTGCTCAGCGCGATCGCATACGACCGGGCGATCCGGTTGATTTCGTCCAGGGCAAACGGATCGCCGCCGCGCGCCGCCTCGCCCAGCATGGCACAGGTGAGCGACGAGACGTCGCCGTCGCACAGCGGCATGAGTCGGGAACCCGGAGCGACGTAGCCGGGGGTCCGCAGCCGCCGCTCAATGGACCAGCCGGAACAGATGTTCTCCAGCCGGTCCTCACGGCCGGCCACGTCCGACGTCCAGTCGGGGATGTACGTGTGCCCCAGGTAGGCCGCACCTAGTCCCAAGCCGTCGTACGGCCGTCGATCCAGAAACATTGCGCCGCCGATGCTGCTGCCGATGTGAGAATAGAAAAAATGCTGGGCGTCGACCCCCGCGCCGCAGCACAACTCGCCATAGCCGCCAGCCACTGTATCATTGGCCACTACGGCCGGCAGATGGAACGTCTCCGTCAGCCAATCCCGCAGCGGGAAGTCCTGCCAGCCGGGAACCTGCGTGGACACGCGGATCCGGCCGGTACGACTCTCCAGCACGCCGCCAAATCCAGCGCCGACAGCGCAGACCGTCCCGGCAAACTCCGCCTCACGCGCGATCAGCTGTGGGAGCTGCCGCAACAGCCATTGCCGGACGTCCGCCGCGCCGTGGAGGAGCGGCACCTTTTCCGAGACGAGGCCCAACAACTCGCCGGCCGCGTCACTCAGCGCCACCTGCTGCCGGGTCGCGCCGATCTCCACACCGAGATACAGTTCACGCACAGCGGTCATGCCTGCACTTCCTTCCCGCCGCGGCGGCGTGGACTGAATGCCACGCGCCGCACGACGGCAAAATACTGAGCTGCATCCCGGGTGTCAATCAGGAATCCACGCCCGGGTGTGCCAGAGCGCACCTTGCACTCTGCGCTAGCCAACCCGGCTG
>DAISIS010000010.1:4051-28051 GCA_036821925.1 Pirellulaceae bacterium | reverse complement strand
CTGGTCGTTGGCGTTCCAGAGCATGGCCGTCATCGAGCCCGTGCGGTCGGTCAGCCGCAGCTGCAGATAGAGATTCCCGTTGCGGTTCGTGCGAAGCTGTTTGTCGGACACCAGGAAGACCTGATCGACATTCTCGTGTTCGCCCAGCTGGTTGATGAAGCGACGTGCCATGGTACATCCGTGGAGAGCAGCCAGTCGTGTCGAAGCCGCGCCGGCCTCGAAGCAGAGTACGCGGAGATTCTAGTGCTGCTGCGCCAGCGTGCCTACCCCCAACGAGGGCTGAGAGGCCCGGGCGGCGCAACCGCGTATTGCCCGATTTGCAGAGCTTCACCTACAATGCCGCCTGCTGCGCCGCGGTGCGGAATGCGGGCCTGGGGCGCGCGGAGGAAAGGGAGATTGATGGCCAAGACCAGCAATGCGATTAGTCCGACACGGGCAGAAGACTATCCACAGTGGTATCAGCAGGTGATCAAGGCGGCCGACCTGGCCGAAGTGTCGCCGGTGCGGGGGTGCATGGTCATCAAGCCCTGGGGCTATGCGCTCTGGGAGAACATGCAGCGCGTGCTCGACCGCATGTTCAAAGACACCGGCCACCAGAACGCCTACTTCCCGCTGTTCATCCCGATGAGCTTTCTCGAAAAGGAAGCGCAGCACGTGGAGGGGTTCGCCAAGGAATGCGCCGTGGTGACCCACTACCGCCTGGAGCACGGGGCGGATGGTCGCCTGGTCCCCGCCGGGCCGCTCGAGGAACCGCTGATCGTGCGTCCGACCAGCGAGACGATTGTGGGGGCGATGTATGCCAAGTGGATTCAGTCCTACCGCGACCTGCCCGTGCTGATCAATCAGTGGGCCAACGTGGTCCGCTGGGAAATGCGGACCCGCATGTTCCTGCGGACCGCCGAGTTTCTCTGGCAGGAAGGGCACACGGCACACGCGACGCAGGAGGAAGCCTGGGAAGAGACCCGCCGGATGCTCGATGTGTACGCGCAGTTCGCGGAACAGTACATGGCGATGCCGGTCATCAAGGGGGAGAAGTCCGCGGGGGAACGCTTTCCGGGCGCTGTGAGCACCCTGAGCATTGAGGCGATGATGCAGGACCGCAAGGCGCTGCAGGCGGGGACCTCCCACTTCCTGGGTCAGAACTTCGCCCGGGCGCAGGACATCAAGTTCCAGGATCAGCACGGCCAGGAAGTCTATGCCTGGACGACGTCGTGGGGAGTTTCCACCCGCCTGGTCGGCGCCCTGCTGATGACCCACAGCGACGACGATGGCCTGGTGCTGCCGCCGCGCCTGGCGCCCCAGCACGTCGTGATCCTGCCGATCTACCGGGACGATCAGCAGCGCGCGGCGGTCCTGGAGTACTGCCAGTCGTTGCAGCAGCAGTTGCAGGCCGTGGACTACGGCGACGGCAAGGTGCGGGTCACGATGGACGATCGGGACATCCGCGGGGGGGAGAAGAACTGGTATCACATCAAGCGCGGCGTGCCGCTGCGGGTCGAAGTGGGCCCGAAGGATATGGCCAAGAGCAGCGTGTTCGTCGGCCGGCGGGACAGCGGGAGCAAGGAGAGTGTCGATCGGCAGCAGTTTGTCGCCACCGTGGCTGCCACGCTCGATGCGATCCAGACGGCCTTGTTCGACCGCGCTCTGGCGCTGCGTGTGGAGCACACCCGCCCGATCGATGATCTTGACGAGTTCCGCGCCTACTTCACGCCGCAGAACGCCGAGGAGCCGGAGATTCACGGCGGTTTCGCGCTGTGCCACTGGGCGGACGATCCCTCCGTCACCCCGCTGCTGAACGATCTCAAGGTCACGATCCGGTGCCTTCCGTTCGCCCACGACGACGAGCCGGGCACCTGCATTTTCACCGGGCGGCCGAGTCCGCAGCGGGTGGTGTTCGCCAAAGCCTACTGATACCGATCACAAGACCCGTGCGGGGGACAGCCATGGGCGAGGCATCTGCGCATCGCCGCGTTCTGTGCTTCGTGGCCGCGTTCAGCCGCTATCCGGAAGCCATCGCCTGGGCCCGGCATCGTCTGGAAACGCACTGGGGTCCGCTGGCGCTCGAGAGCGCGCTGTTCGAGTTCCGCGAAACGGCCTTCTACGAGTCGACCATGGGGCCGGACCTGCGGAAGGTGCTGTGGGCCTTCCAGCAGCTGATCGACCCGGCCTCGCTGGCCCCCCGCAAACTGCTGACCAACCAGTGGGAACGCGAGTACGCCGCGCGGTATGCGGGCCCCGAGCCGCGGCCGCTCAATCTAGATCCCGGTTACCTCACCGAGGCCAAACTCATCCTCGCCTCGACCAAGGACCGGGACCATCGCATCTATCTGGACCAGGGCGTGTTCGCCGAGAACACGCTGTACTTCCACGCGGGCAGCTGGCAAAAACGCCCGTGGACCTATCCCGACTATCAGCGGGCCGATTATCATCAGTTCTTGGTGCGGTGCCGCGAGTACTATCGGTCTCGGAAGCATGAAGACTCTTGATTTGATCTGGTTCGCGTGCGGCACGGTGATCCCGAGCTTCCTGGTCTCCTGGGTCGCCGTCCGCTATGTGCGCCGCCTGGCGCTGCGCTGGCAGCTGGTGGATCGACCGGGCACGCGGAAGGTCCACCTGACGCCCACGCCCATGGGGGGCGGTCTGGCGATCTGGCTGGGCGTGATCCTGCCGTTTGCGGTCGGCCAGCTGCTGCTGGGACTGCTCCGCGCCGGCAGCCCGGCGGTGGCGTGGTTGCAGCCGGCGATCCCGGCCTTTGTCCGGCCCCACCTGGCCGGTCTGGCGGACCAGATGACCGCGCTCTGGGTGCTGCTCGGCGGCGGCACGCTGCTGATGGTGGTGGGTCTGCTCGACGACCGGTTCGGGCTCGGCTGGCGACTGCGTCTGGGCCTGCAGTGTCTGGTGGCGGCCGTCTGTGTGGTCTGGCAAGGCTGGCGGTTCACGGCCTTCATCGATGTGCCCTGGATCACCTGGGGCTTGTCGGTGCTCTGGATCGTGGGGCTCATCAACTCGTTCAACATGCTGGACAACATGGACGCCCTGTCCGGCGGCGTGGCGGCGATTGCGGCCAGCATGCTGGCCGCCGTCCTGCTCGTGAAACCCGACTCGCAGACGCTGCAGCCGCAGCTGTTTGTGGCCGGTTTGCTGCTGGTGGTCGTCGGTGCGCTGCTCGGCTTTCTATGGCACAATCGCCCGCCCGCCCGGATTTTCATGGGGGATGCGGGGAGTTATTTCGTCGGGTTCTGCATCGCGGTCACCACGCTGCTGGCCACCTACACCGAGTATCATGGAACGCGGCAGCACGCGGTGCTCGCACCGCTGTGCGTCATGGCGGTGCCGCTGTACGACATGATCAGTGTGATCTGGATTCGGGTGCGGGAGGGACGCAGTCCGTTCGAAGCGGACAAGAGCCACTTTTCGCATCGCCTGGTCGATCTCGGGCTGACCAAAGGGCAGGCCGTGCTGACCATCTACCTGACCACGGCCACCTGTGGCTTGGGCGCCCTGTTGTTGCGCCGGGTGGACGCGTTGGGCGCGGCGATTGTGGTGCTGATGATCGTCTGTATCCTGGGGCTGATCGCCATTCTTGAAACCACGGCCCGGCGAAAGCTGCATTCGTGAACAAGACTGCGTCGCGAGACCGAGACGATGCCGCGCTTGCGCCCTCGTGGTGGAAGCGGCCCGGCGAGGTGCTCGCGGCGGCGGCTGTCGCGCTGGTGGTTGCCGCGACGCTGATTCCCAGCGAGTCGGCGGTCCCGGAGGGCACGCATGTCGTGTGGATCATGGCTTGGTTGCTGCTCGCGGCCGCGGGGCTGGTTGGCGGCGCTCAGGGGGCGAACGGGCGGTGGCGTTTCGGCGGCACCGAAGCCCTGGTGGTGCTGTTCCTGGTGGTGCATTCGGCCAGTGCGCTGGTGATGCTGCCTGCCGGGGAGCCCCGCCTGACGCTCAACGCGATGTGGCTGTGGATCGCCTGCGGGCTGCTGCTGCTGGCCACGCGGCAGTGGTTTCGGACCCCGCTGTCGCAGCGGGCGCTGGCCAGCGCCCTGATGGCGCTGGCTGTGGGGCTGTCCGCATACGGCTTCTATCAGGTCGGCTACAGCGATCCCCTGCTGCGCGCCCGCTACGCGCAAGATCCAGAGCAGACGCTGCGCGACGCGGGCATTGACGCGCCCCCCGGTTCGCCGCAGCGGTATCATTGGGAGAGTCGATTGGCCAGCCAGGAGCCGATCGGGTCGTTTGCTCTGACCAATTCGCTGGCGGGATTCCTGACCCCCTGCTTGCTGCTCCTCGTTTACGTCGCAGGTTCATTCCGCGGCCGCGCGTCGAGCGGCTGGCCCTATGCCGTGAACCTGGCAGGGCCGACGCTGGCCGTTGCCGGCTGCCTGGTGCTGACCAAGAGCCGCAGCGCCTACGGCGCGGCGCTGCTGGGCCTGGCCCTGCTGGCGCTCACCCGCGCTGTACCGCGCCGCTGGCTCCGCTGGCCCGTGCTGGTCGGCGTCCTGGCCGCGGCGATCGTCGCGACCGGCCTGGTCGTTCGCTTGGGCGGCCTGGACCGGCAGGTGGTCACGGAGGCCCCCAAATCCCTGGCGTTTCGGCTGCAATACTGGCAGGCCACCGCTGCCATGATCGCCGACCATCCGTGGTTCGGCTGTGGTCCGGGCAATTTTAAATCGTGCTACACGCGGTACAAGCTGCCGGAGGCCAGTGAGGAGATCTCGGACCCGCACAACTTCCTGCTGGAGGTGGCCGCCACGGCTGGGGTGCCAGCTCTGGCTGTCTTCGTGCTGATCGGTGTCGTCCTGGCGGTCCAACTGCGGCGGTGTGGCGCTGCCGCGGCGGGCGCGGCGTATGAGTGCGCGGTGGCGGATGCTTCGGCCGGAGCCGTCTATAGCGGCGTGCTGATCGGTTTTGCGGCCGCTTATCCGGCCGGCTGGGCCGGTGGGCTGGCGCCGGACCCTGCGCTGTGGTGGGTCGCGTTTCCCGCCGCGGCCGTGACCCTGTGGCTGCTGCATCCCTGGGTGATGCGTGGCACTTTGCCCGCCGGGCCCCTGGTGGTCGCGGGCTGCGCGCTGCTGATTAACCTGCTGGCGGCGGGGGGGATCGGGTTTCCAGGGGTGGGCCAGTTGGTGTGGCTGCTGGCCGCGTTGGCGCTGAACGCTGCCGACCATGCCGGGCCGGAGGGGGCGAGCCGGTCAGTTGGGCCGTCGCGCCGCCGTGGCGGCTGGGCCGTTGCCGCGCGGGGAGCGTGTCTCCTGACGCTGATCGCGGCGTGCTACGTAACCATGTACCGGCCCGTCCTGGCTGCCCGGCGGCAGCTGTACGCAGCGCGCGAGGCGACGACGGCCCCCCGGGCCAGAGAGATGCTGTCGCGGGCGGCGGACGCCGATCCCTGGTCCGCAGCACCTTGGGAATCGCTGGCGCAGCTTGAATGGCAGCAGTGGATGGCCGCTCCATCCGACGCGCAGCTGCACGCGTTCCTCGCCGCACGCGACGCACTACTGCAGCGCAACCGGGGATCGAGTACGATTTACCGGCAGTGCGGTGACTGGCTGCTGGCGATGTTTGCGATCGCCCGGCACGCCGATCTGGGGCAAGAGGCGGTCCAGGCATATTGCCGAGCGGTCGAGTTGTATCCCCACAGCGGCATCCTGCACGCGCAGCTGGCTTGGGCCTGCCACGTGACAGGCGCGGGGGAGTTGGCCCGGGAACACGCCCAGGAAGCGCTGCGGCTGGATGCTCTGATGCCGCACTCCGAATTCAAGCTGGCACGCCAGCGACTGGTTGCGGAGCAACTGGGCACTGTGGACCTGCCGGCCGGGGATGGGCAAGGGGGGCTGAATGCCGAACAATTGATGCAGCGTATTCGTAACGTCAAGATCCCTTGATTATTCGTGACAGCTGGCCATCTTCGGCGCCCGTTGCCGACAGACTCGCTGGCCGAAGCCGTTCGAAGGTGCACCGGATGAAGAGTTGGCTGGTACTGTTGGTCGTCACCACGCTGGGAACCGTGGTGGGCGTCGGGCTCACATACGCAGAGAAGAAACGGGGCGTCGACCTCTTCTTCACCGAAGACGGTCGGGCCCGCCTGCACGAATTGGTGGCTGCGCGGGAGTCGCAGCTCGGCGGCAAGGCCGCCGCCAAGGTCGCGGTGGTCGGTGGCCCAGTGTTCGATTTCGGCAGCATGGAACGCTTCGCCAAGATGCAGCACACCTTCCAGCTCAAGAACGTCGGCCAGTCCCTGCTCGAGCTGAGCCCGAGTCGGACCTCCTGCAAGTGCACGGTCGGCGAGGTGAGCAAACACACCGTCCCGCCCGGCGAGATCTCGGAAATCACCGTGGAGTGGACCGGCCAGACCATGCTGGATTCCGTGGACTTCGCCCAGACCGTGGAGGTGGGGACCAACGATCCGGACCAACCGGTTGTGCGACTGAGCATCAAGGGATACGTGACCGAGACCGTGCGCGCCCTGCCGAGCGAACTGGTGGTGGGCAATATCTCGAGCCACACGACGTTCGAAGCTCGGTTCCTGCTGTTTGCCTTCCGCGACGAACACCTGGAGGTCCTGGAGACCACCTGGGAGAACGCCGAAACTGCCGACTGCTTCGACATCGCCTACGAACCGCTGACCGAGGAAGAGCTGGCCAAGGAAAAAGGGGCAAGCTGCGGCCTGGCGGCGATGCTGACGATCAAACCTGGGTTGCCACTGGGGCCAATAAAACAGACAATTCGCATCAAGGCCAGCGCAGACAAGGAAGCCCTGCTGGATATCCCGATCAAGGGCCGGGCGACGTCGGACATCCGACTTGCCGCGTCGCCCCAGTTTGATCCGGTGCGGGGCATGCTGAATCTGGGGACGCTCGAACGTACCGAGTCACCGAAGGTGGTGGTGCACCTGTATGTGACCGGCGAGCACCGGAACGAGACCCACCTGTCCGTGGGTGAAGTTGAGCCGGCCGAGTATCTGCAGGTAAACATCGGTCCACCGAAGGAATTGAACAACGGCAAGACGATTCAGTACGTGATAACCATCGAAGTGCCACCGGGGCTGCCCCCCATCAATCGCATGGGCGGGAAGGGGATTGGCTTGGGCCGCGTCATCCTGGAGACCACCCATCCCATCACCAAACAAGTGCCGATTCGCGTCAAGTTTGCGGTCGAGTAGTACGATCTGCAAGACAGAATCCCGCCGCGGGCAGCCCCCGAAGCCGGGGACCCACACCAATAATCCACAGAACGGAGTCTCGCAACATGACCTGGTCCGAATCCGCGCGGGTATCAGCCCCTGTGTTCGTCGCACTGGCGGCGGTCCTGCTGAGCGGCTGCGGGGAGCAATCGATTCCGCGGGGGACGCCAGGGCCGAATGCCCACCCGCAACTCACTCGCCAGTCCCGGCAGGTGCCTTCGGACGACCCGTTTTCAGAGGGCGCAACTTCAGAGGGCGCAACTTCAGAGGGCGCATCGTTCGCTGCGGAACCTGCTGCGGAGACGCCGGGCCAGCCTGCGGTGGTCGCCGCCGCCGGCCTGGAGCAGCCGGTTGCCGGCGATCCGGCCGCCGTGCTGCAGGGCGAGCACAGCCAATATGAGCTGATGCCCGAGCTGAGCGGCTCCGACCCGGTCACCGATGCGGCGCAGGCACCGGCCGGCGCGGAACCAGCCGAACTATCGCCGGCGGGCGCAGTTCCGCTAGCACCGGCCGTGACTCAACACGGACCGTCCCTGGAAGGACCCTTCTCGGCCGCTCCACCGCCCGGCGCGTCTACACCGCCTGGCGCGTCCGGAACAGACATCGTGGCGAGCGTGCCGATCGCCGATGATGATCCGCCGCCCGCGCTGCACGATGCGCCGGTTCGCATCGCCGAGGCGCCCCGGCAGGATAGCTCTGCGACGGCTGGTCCCGAGGTGGGTTGGACGGCATCGCCGGGGGATGAAGGACCGTTGTACGAAGGCTGGCCGAAGCCGGCCGTGGCGCTGGTGTTGACGGGCCGGCAGTGGGGATTTCTTGAGCCGTGTGGCTGCTCCGGGTTGGAGAATCAGAAGGGGGGGCTCGTCCGGCGCAGCGCGCTGCTGGACGATTTGAAGAGCCGGGGGTGGCCGGTCGTGCCCATTGACGCGGGCAACCAGGTGCGGCGATTTGGCCGGCAGGCGGAGGTCAAGTTCCAGATCACTATCGAAGGCCTGTGCCGGATGGGGTACCGAGCGATCGCGTTCGGGCCGGACGACTTGCGACTGCCTGGTGGCGAGCTGCTGGTGGCCGCCCCGGTGGGGACCGAGCCGAGTCTGTTTGTGTGTGCGAACCTGACGCTGATGTCGCCGGACTTCACCTCCCGGTTTCTGGTGATTGAGCAGGGGGGCAAGAAGATCGGCGTCACGTCGGTGCTGGGCGAGCGCAACCAGAAGCTGGTCAACAACGACGACATCGAGTTCTGCGGGATGGAAGAAGGCCTGGACGAGGTCTGGCCCCAGTTGCAGCGGGAACGCTGTGATCTCTATGTGCTGATCGCGCAGGCCACGATCGAAGAGTCGATAGCGTTGGGCAAGAAGTACCCGCAGTTCTCGCTGGTGGTGTCGACGGGCGGTGCCGGCGAGCCGACGTTGCAGCCCGATCCGATCGAGGGGACGCGTTCGCAGCTGATCCAGATCGGCACCAAGGGCATGTATGCCTGTGTTGTCGGGCTCTTCGACGACGCCGCGCAGCCGCTGCGCTACCAGCGGGTGCCGCTGGACGCGCGGTTCAAAGACTCGGAAGCGATGCTGCAGCTGCTGGCGGAATACCAGGACCGGCTGCGGGAGCTCGGTTTCGAGGGGCTGGGGATCGACAAGCCGCAGCCGCATCCGAGCGGGCGGAAGTTCGTCGGATCAGCGGCCTGCGCCGATTGCCATGCCAGTGCGTGGAAGGTCTGGAAGGAGGGGGTGGACAGTCATCCTCCGAAGCACGCGCACGCCTACGCGACGCTGCAGAAGCCGCCCAAACGCAGCGGCATTCCGCGGATCCACGATCCGGAGTGCATCAGTTGCCACGTGGTGGGCTGGAATCCGCAGAAGTATTTTCCGTATGAGTCGGGGTTCGTGAGTCTGGAGGCCACACCGGAACTGACCGATGTCGGCTGCGAGAACTGCCACGGTCCGGGGTCGGACCATGTCGACGCCGAGGACGGTGTGGTGGACCTGACGGATGCCCAGATCGCGCAGCGCCGGCAGCAGATGGTGCTTGAACTGAAGGACGCGGAGCAGAAGTGTCTGGAATGCCACGACCTGGACAACAGTCCGGCGTTTCAGGAGGAAGGCGCATTCGCGCGCTACTGGGAGAAGGTCAAGCACGGGAAGTCGGCGTCGCCGAAGAAGCGGGGGTCTTGAGGTGGCCTTCTGAGTAGACGCTGCGGCCGGCAATGCTGACCCGGAACCCGCGCAGCGCCAGCCAGGGCCAGACGCGGATCTCGACCAGCCCCGCTACGGACCCCGCGTCTGAACGCAGCGTGAATTCCAGCCGCGGCGCGATCCGCCACCAGGACGTCCGCCGCACCACTTCCCGCTCGTTCACCAGCACGCGATCGACCAGGCTCCGGCCGTTGAACGCCAGCGTCACTTCCACCGGCGCGGCGATGGCCAGCCGGCGATACAGCAGGCCGCGCGCCACGAGCGTCGCGCTGGCGCCGGGCCGCAGCGGGCCGACGTGCAGCGCGTCGTCCTCATCGAGTCCCGCCGGGCTGCGGTACGGATTGGCTCCGGCCGGATACGACGCGCCGTGTGGCATCAGCTGCCTGCCGCCTCCATGGCGGCCATGACGTCGTCCGACACGCTGAAGTTGGACGACACGTTCTGGACATCGTCATGGTCATCGAGCGCTTCGAGCAGCTTGATCACCTTGCGGGCGTCCTCCAGCTGCAGGTCGACGGTGGTCTTCGGAATGCGGGTGACCATCTTGGCGTTGACGGCGACCTGTGCCTTGTCCAGGGCATCGCCGACCGACGCGTAGTTCTCGGGGTCGCACGTCACTTCGAAGTTGTCACCCGCTTCCTTGACATCGTCGGCTCCGGCTTCGAGCGCGACTTCCATCAACTGGTCCTCAGTGATATTCGCCGCCGGGATGACGAACAGCCCTTTGCGTTCGAACATCCAGGCCACGCAGTTGGTGCCGCCGAGCTTGCCGTTGTAGACATCGAAGATCTTGCGGATTTCCGGGGCCGTACGATTGCGGTTGTCCGTCATGATTTCGCACAGGACGGCCACCCCGCCGGCACCGTACCCTTCGTACAGGATCTCCTCGATGTTGCCACCGTCAAGTTCGCCGGTGCCCTTTTTGATCGCACGTTCGATCGTGTCCTTGGGCATGCTGCCGGCTTTGGCGTCCAGGATGGCCGTGCGGAGCCGCACGTTGGCGGCCGGATCGCCGCCTCCCAGCTTCGCCGCGATGATAATCGCCTTGGATAGCTTGCTCCACAACTTCCCGCGCTTGTTGTCCACCAGCGCTTTCTTGTGTTTGATTCCTGCCCAGTGAGAATGGCCTGACATATGGTGTGTTTCCCAAGAGACGAACACTTGACACAGTTTGCACTACTGCGGTGCGTGCTGTCCGATTTTGTCCCGCACCTGTTCCAGCCGTCTGGCATCGTCCTGCCGCTGGAAGGCCGCGGCGGCCTTCTGCCAGGCATCCAATGCAGACGGCAGCTGATTGAGTTTCACGCAGGCGTCCCCCAGGTGATCCAGGATGACGCCGTCTGCCTGGTCTGCCGCGGCAGCTCGCTGCAGTTCCACCAACGCTTCCTCATACCGGCCGAGCCGATACAACGCCCAGCCGAGGCTGTCCCGGTACGCCACATTGTCGGGCTCGGCCTGCACCGCCCTCTGGAGCATGTCCAGGGAGCGCTCCAGGTGCTTGCCCTGGTCGCACCACAGGTAGCCCAGGTCATTGTACGCCCCAATGTCCTCCGGGAACTCGTCGAGCACCTGCTGCAGCCACTCCTCGGCGTCCGCCAGCCGGTTCTGCTCTACCTGGATGGCCGACAGGACGAACCGGACGTCGCGGAGCGCTGCCCGCGTCTCGTCCGAGTCGCGATCGGCGTCGAACCGCTCGACGATCGCCCGGTAGGCCTGTTCGGCTTCGTCCAGCCGCCGGGCCTGGTACAGGACCCAGGCCTCGCGGGCGACCATGCGCACCGAGTTGGGCTCCAGCTTGGCAGCCTCGCGCGCTGCCGCCAGAGCTTTGTCGAAATCCTTGGCCAGCGCCCAGGCGCCGGACAGGTAGAAGTGCAGCTCCGCCGTCCGCTCGGGCAACAGCCTCAAGTCGAGCGTCCGCTGCAGCGCCTGGGCCATGCGGACCGGCTCGTTCTGGTCCATCAGCAGAAACGCGTAGTTCACCGAGAACTGGCCCGCCGTTGGTGCGGGCTTGTGCAGCGCTTCCTGCCAGAACCGCTCTGCCTGCTCCACGTTGCCCGCCTTGGCTTCCAGCAGGGCCATCGCCATCAGCACGCCCGGCGCCGGAGTCTCCTGGGGATCGGCGTGCTGGGCCAGTGCGAGGTCCGCCAGCTGGCTGCGCAGGCTGGCGTCGGTGACCAGACGATCGAGGCTGCCGCCCAGCGGCGTCAGCGAGCCGGTCTGCGCGACGACCGCCCCCAGTTGCTCGAGCAACGGGGCCCATTCCTGCCGGTCTGTGAAGATCTCGACCAACCCCTGGTGCCCGTCGGCGGTCGATTCCACGGCCAGCATGGCCCGGTACTGGGCGATGGCCTCTTCGCCGCGCGCGGCGGCCCGCAGGCGATCTGCCAGGTAGTAGCCCAGGAACATGTTGTGCGGGTCGTCGGCCGCCAGGGCGCGAAGCCGGTCCAGCAGCGCGGCTGCGGGTGGCGGCGCGGGGTCTGCCGACGCCCCGTCGGCTGCGGGTTCGGTCAGCAGTTCCTCCAGCAGCCGGTAGGGGGCCATCCCGGCCGACGTGGTCTTCGACGTGAAGTACTGGTCGAGCTGCTGCAGGGCCTGCGCGCGGTTGCCCCGTTCCTTCTCGATCAGCGCCAACCGCAATCCCAGCGCTGCCGGATTGGGCTTGGCCTCGTCCGCCCGGCGGAACATGGCCTCCGCCTCGTCCAGCCGTTGGGCGCGCAGGAAGCTCTCGCCCAGCAGGGCGTAGGTGACGTCCGGATTGCGCAACAGGCGGGCCCGTTCGTCCTCCGACAACGGCACCTCCGCTGATCGCCCCTCGAGCGTGTCACGCGTCACCGCGAACGCCGCGGCGGACTCCTCGAACTGGCCGGCCAGCAGCGCCAGCCGCCCCAGCTCGAACTGGGTGATCGCGTCCGGTGGTCCGTCGCTACGCGCCGCGATCTTGCGGTACAGCGCCAACGCCTGCTCGAACTCCTCCTGGTCGGTCAGCACCATCGCGACACGCTGGAGCAGTTCTGCTGGGAGCTCCTCCCGCTGGGCTGCGAGCATCGCGTAGCGCGTGGCTTCGCCGCTGCGATTGAGCGCGTAGGCCAGCGGGAAGATGTCCTCCATGATGGAGACGAGCTGGGGATCATACCGCCACGCACGCTGCATGCACCGCAGCGCCTCGGCGAACACCGGGTTTTGGACATCGACATCGTCCCCCTGCTGCGCACCACGCTGCAACAGCACCCGGCCGTGTGTGTACAAGGCCACCGCTTCCGCGTGATCCTGCTGCTGTTCCGTGAGCGCTGCCTCCGGAGCCAGCGGGCGTGGCGGATCGTCCAGCAGCTGAGCCTGGCAGAAACCGCCGGGGGTGGCGATGGCCAGCAGCAGGGCGGCCGCCAGACGCGGCAGGCAGCGGGAGCTGCTGGCGCCCCGATCCGCTGGACGTCGGCGGCGGTGGGATCGCGTCTGCCGACAACCGGTCCCCTGTCGGGTGTGCGACGGCAGAACATCCGTCCTGGAGGAGTTCAGCAACCCAGCGGCGAGAGGACGCATGGCAGTTCTCCGTTTCAACCGCCCGACCACCTACCGCGGCTTCCGCTTCGACAGCTTCTTGGTGGGGGACTTCTTGGAATTGGAAGTCTCCGGGAGCTGCTTCTTGCCCGGTTCGAGTTTGGACGCCGCCTTCTTCCGGGGGGGCTTTTTGGGTTCGTCTTTCTTGTCGGCGTCTTCCCCCGGCGTGGCGGCGGCTTCTCCTGGCGGTGCCGCTGCTGGCTCGGTCTCGTCCGTAGCCTTCTTGCTCACCCGTTTCGGGAAGCGGTCCTTGGCGTCGGGGGCGATCTCCAGCAGCACGGCCCGGACCCGTGACGAGAACGGGGCGGCCACGTAATCGGCGCCCGCCTGGTGCAGCAGGGCACCGAATTCGGCCCCTTTGCTCTTGGGGATCGCGCGTTCCATGCCCGGCACGCGGCGTTTGGCCGCTTCGTCGTCGGACACGATGCCGAGCACACGCAGGACCTCAAACGCCCCGTCGCTCACCGCAATCGCGTGCCCGCCGAGGCCGTTCTGGACGACGAACGCCAGCGCGAAGTCGGTGATGCCGTTGAGTCGTTCCAGCTGTTTGACCGCCTTCCCGATATTTTCCTTCTTCAGCCCGTCCAGGTCGAACGAGTAGTAGGCCTCGAAGACCGATTGCAGAGTCCGCTTGAGTCGCGACGCGGTCTCGGCAGGCTGCGGCAGGCAACTCATCACTTCGGCCAGTTCCGAAATCGTGGTGACTCGGACTTCGTTCCAGTCGTAGTATGCCTGTTGCAGCTTGGCAAAGGCCTCATCCGCCGCCTCGTGCGTGGCGGCCTGCAGGCAGCAGGCATACAGCAGGTGTTCGAGGAGGGGCCGATCGGCAGCAACGTAGGGTTTGTAGTGCTTCTTCAGCACCTTGTGCGCTTTGGTGATTTTCGATGCGCGGTTGGGGATGCTCATACTCAACGGCTCTCGTTGGCATCGTGTTCGGGCGGATCCGGGTTGTTCCAGAGATCGTCGAGCGCTTCGGCGGTGTCGACTCCGTCCAGCTCGGAATCGGACAGGTCCTCGTCCTCGGCGGCCAGTGGTGGCCGCGGCAGCACTTCATCCAGGATGCGGCAGACTTCGATGGAGCGTTTGACACCTTGATCGAGCACGAACCGCACGCGGGGAGTGTAGCGGGTGTCGATGCGGCGGGCGATTTTCTGCTGCAGGAAGCCGGCGGCGTTCTGCAGGCCGCGGAGGGTGAGCTTCTGTTTCGCCTCGTCGCCCATCACCGAGACGTGGATCTTGGCGTGCCGCATGTCGGGCGAGACCTCGACGAGCGTGACGGTCACGTCGGCGATCCGCGGATCACGCAGCTCGGTCAGGATGGCCATGCTGACCACTTCCCGGATTGCCTCGGCAGCTTTTAGAACGCGTCGTGATGTCATGAGTGCATCGCTGGGGGAGGGGGGGACGCTCGCGAGCTCCACAGGCCTCGCAGACGGTGGTGCGCCTGGCGCGGGCCACTTACAGCGTTCGGGCCACTTCTTCGATCTTGTACGCTTCCAGCACGTCGTCCTTTTTGACGTCATTGAAGCCGGACAGTTTGATGCCGCATTCCAGGCCGCGGCTCACTTCCTTCACGTCGTCCTTCTCCCGCCGCAGCGACTCCAGTTCGTAGTCGCCGATCGTGCGGCCGTCGCGGTTGACGCGGATGCGGCAGCCGCGTTCGATGGCGCCGCGCACCACGTAGCATCCGGCGATGGCCCCGACGCGGCTGATGGCGAAGACCTGCTTGACCAGCGCCTGGCCGAGTTCGACGATCTTCTCCTCGGGTTTGAGCTTCCCTTCCAGCAACGCGCGGATGTCGTCGGTCACCTTGTAGATGATGTCGTAGCGGCGGATCTCGACCTGTCGCTCCTCGGCCAGTGTGCGGGCCGCCTCGTCCGGGATCACGTTGAACCCGATGATGACGGCCTGCGAGGCATGGGCCAGCGTGACGTCTGCCACGGTGACGCCGCCGACCGAGGCCTGCAGCACCTTGACCTGCACCTCCGGATGCTCCAGCTTGCCGAGTTCCTTCTGGATGGCTTCGATCGAGCCCCGGACGTCGGCGCGGATGATCAGGTTCAGCAGCACGCGTTCCGTCGCGTCGCTCAGCCGCCCGGCCGCCAGCCGCCGCTGGAATTCGTCGAACGACACCTTGACCGACGTGCCGGCCAGCGACCGCTGGCGGGACTGCGAATGGCGCTGGTCGGCAATGGTCCGCGCTTGCGCGATATCCGGCAGCACATAGAACGGGTCGCCGGCTTCCGGCGCCGCATCAAAACCGGTGACATTGACCGGCATGGACGGCCCGGCCACCTTGACCCGGACGCCCGGGCGGAGCGTGTCGTACATCGCTTTCACACGGCCGAAGGCGGAGCCGCAGAGGACCACGTCCCCGACCCGCAGCGTGCCGTTCTTGACGATCAGCTTGGCGATCACGCCGCGCCCCCCTTCCTGCTCCGCCTCCAGGCACGAACCCAGCGCCGGGCGGTCCGGATTGGCTCGGTACTCGTTCATGTCGGCGATCGTCAGGATCGTCTCGAGCAGCTCGTCCATCCCTTGTCCCGTCAGCGCGCTGGTCGGAATGACTTCCGTCTCGCCGCCCCACTGGCTGGGCGTCAGCCCGTGTTCGGTCATCTGCGTGAGGATGCGGGTGGTGTCGGTCCCCGGGAGATCGATCTTGTTGAGGGCCACGACGATGGGGACACCGGCCGCCCTGGCGTGACTGATCGCCTCTTCGGTCTGCGGCATGATGCCGTCATCGGCCGCGACGACCAGCACGGCGATGTCGGTCACCTGCGCCCCGCGGGCACGCATTTCCGTAAAGGCCTCGTGCCCCGGGGTGTCGACAAAGGCGATCGCGCGGTCCCCCTTCTTGATCTGGTAGGCCCGGATGTGCTGCGTGATCCCCCCGGCCTCGCCGGCGACCACATTGGTGCCGATCAGGTAGTCGAGCAACGAGGTCTTGCCGTGGTCGACGTGTCCGAGGAACGTGACGACCGGGGGACGCGGCTGGAGTTCTTCGGACGCGTCTGCGGTCTCGCGGATCTTGGTGATCAACGCGTCTTCCAGCGTCTCATGGGCTTTGAACTCCAGATCCACACCCAGCTCGGCGGCCAGCACTTCGACATATTCGTCATTGATCACGGAGTTGATCGTCAGCATGAGTCCCATGCCCATGAGCACCTTCTGGACCTGCATGGCGCTCACACCGGCGGCCTCCGAGAAACTGCGGACAGTACAGGGGAGTTCCAGGGCGACTTTTCCTTTCCGAGGAGCGGCGGTGTTGGTGCCCTTGTGGATCAGCGTCTTACGCTTGCGCGGCGCCTGGGCCTCCATCTCCCGCGGGTTGATCATGGTAGTGGACTTGACCTTGCGGGTCGCCCGCCGCGCCTTGCGATCGGCTCGGGCACTGGCCATGCCGACCATTCCGGCGTCCGACGGTTCCGCCGGCTTCTCGACTTTGCCGCCGCGCCGGACGCCAGTGCCGGGTCCGCTCCGTCGGGCTGCCGCCCCCTCGCTGTCGTCGTCGAACGCGGGCGCGTGCGCTGGCCGTTTGGATTCCTTTTTCGGCTTCTTTTCGGTCAGGTGTTCGAGCGGAGGACGCCGCTGACCCTTGCGGATCGTCATTGCCTCCTTGGGCAGTCGGAGCTCGGGCTTCTGCGTCTTGGGCTCATCCGGCTTCGCCGTCGCGGGCGGCTGTTTGGCCTCCGGCATCGGTGCCGGTGCCACATTGATCACGGGCGTGCGACGTCTGGGTTTCCGTTCGCCGACGTCGGCTCGTTTCTTCGGTCCGCCAATGATCTTGATGGAACTGGAGTCGGTGCGTTCGAAGGGACGCAGCAAAGGCGGCTCGCGCTGGATCACGCTCGGCGGCGGTGTCGCCGCGGGGGTCTCGGCGGCGATCTCAGCCGGAGCTGCGGGCGCGGCCGGCGCACTCTCAGAGGGAACCGCGGGGGGCGCGTCAGAGGGTGCAGCAGGCGGCAGGGCAGGGGGGGGCAGTTCCGCCGCCGGTTCCGGTACTGCTGGCGGCTGCTTCGGTACGGCGCGGCGGGTGGTGATGACCTTGATCTTGCCACCCAGGCCGCTGGGCCTGATGTAGTCCTCGCGCTTGATCGGCGCTGCCGGCGCAGGGGCGTCTCCCGGGCGACGCCGCTGGAGCAGTCCACCGCCGCGGCCGACCTTGATTCCGGTGCTGGCGCGGCCCGCATCGCTCAGGCTGCCGCCCGTCTGCGTCAGGCCGGAGCTGGCCAGGAACGCCTTGACCTTGACCACTTCATCGTCGTTGAGACTGGCTAGCGCAGAACCTTTGCCCGAGATACCCGCCTTCGTGCAGATATCCACCAGCTCCTTGCTGTCGATTTGCAGCTCTTTTGCTAACGCGTAAATACGAATGGGCACGTGCGCCCTCCTGTGATGAGCGAGCGAACTGAGGCTGAGTCTGTCATCGCTCGCACGACCGTAACCACCAGCTTATCTCATGTCCGCGTTCTCCTATCTCCCAAACACTCCGCGCCCGTCATCCTAGCCCGGCGCATCGTCGGCGCCCGACCCGGCAGCCGGATTCTCGCTGCGATGTAGCTCCGCGTGGCCCGGATCGGGCTCCGGCAGCGTCTGGGCGGGAGGCGTCTCGACCTCAGGCGACGCGACCCCGGGTGCCGCATTCTCCTCGGAGACCTGCGATTCGCGTTGCCGCCGCCGCTCGACCGCCGCCGCCTGCTCGGCCTCTTCCGCCCACTGTTCGGCCTGCTCCACGATCCGGTCCACCTGCTCCGCCGTCAGGCCGCCCATTTCCATCAGCGCGTCTGGTTCGATGACAGACAGATCATCGTAAGACAAATAACCCTGTTCTACCAGGGCTTGCGCCAACTCTTCGTTGACCCCCTCCAGTTGGCTGAAGCCGCCCACGGCCCGCTCGATCTGCTCTTCGAGCTCCTCGGCCGTCATGATCTCGATGTCCCAGCCGCACAGTTTGCTGGCCAGCCGCACGTTCTGCCCCCGCCGGCCGATGGCCAGCGACAACTGGTCCTCACGCACCAGCACGATGGCTCGGCCGATCATGTCGCACAGCAGCACCTGGTCGACCTCGGCCGGCTGGAGCGCGTTGGGAATCAGCACTTCCGGGTCGTCGCTCCACCGCACGATGTCGATCCGTTCCCCGGCCAGTTCATCGACGATGTTCTTGATGCGGTTGCCGCGGACGCCGACACAGGCCCCCACGCAGTCCACCCGCTGATCGCTGCTGCTGACCGCCACTTTGCTGCGGTAGCCCGGCTCGCGCGCCATGGCATTGACGCTGATGACCCCTTCGGCGATCTCGGGGATCTCCTGTTCGAACAGGCGCTGTACCAGTTGCGGGCGGGTGCGGCTGAGGACCACCTTGACGCGACTGCCCTGCGGTTTGACCTCGAAGATCACGGCGCGGATACGTTCGTTCGGATGGTGCGACTCGCCCGGGATCTGTTCGCTCCGCGGCAGGATGGCCTCGACGCTGCCGAGCGACACCGTGGCTGCCCCCCCTTCGGATCGTTGGATCACGCCGGAGACCATCTGGCCGATCTGTTCCTGGTACTCCTCGATCAACGCGTCGCGCTCGGCTTCGCGGATCTTCTGGATGATCACCTGCTTGGCCGTCTGGGCCCCGATCCGGCCGATCATCTCTTCCGGATCCAGCGCCTCGCCATTGCACGACGCATCGATCGCGCCGTTTTCACGGGCGATCCGCACCACGATGTTCGATTCCTCGCCATACTGCCGCTTCGCCGCCGTCACCAGCGCCGCTTCAATGGCCTGGAAAACGATCTCCGGGTCGATGTTCTTGTCCCGGTGCAACGAGTCGACGATGCGCAACAACTCATTTGGATTCATGGTGACCTAGTTTTCTGTATGGGGCTCGCCGCCCACCCTGGACCGTCACTCCGGTTTTCCGTCCCTGGGACGCGTCGCCCGCAGGTTCGCACCTGTGCGTGCATCAAACAACTGGATCCGCGATGAGTCCAACCCCACCGAGACCTCGTGTCCTGCCTCCACCGTCTGTCCTGGTGACAGCGCCACCACCACTTCCGGCCGCTGCGCTGCGCCGCCTGTGGCTCGACCACGGCAAGGTCCGTCGCGGTCGAGCCCGCCGTCCACAGCCACCGTGGCCAGGACCGTCGGGCCGCACAGCTCGATCATGACCACGCGACCGGATCCCGCCACCTGCTGCGCGGTCCGGTCGACGCCGGCACGTCCTGAACTGTCGTTTCTTACCTCCAGCCAAAGGTGTTCGGGGCGGATGCCCAGCGTCACGGCGCCGTCCTCCTGCGTCGGGCGGCACTCCCAGACGCTCGCCGGCAGCGGCACTCGCAGACCGCCACCGGCAAAGCAGGGGCGGTCCCCCGTGGCCATCCAGCGGCCGGGCAACAGGTTCATGCCCGGTGCGCCGAGGAACCCGGCCACGAACACGTTGGCAGGTTGGTCATACACCTCCCGCGGCGATCCCATCTGCTGAATCCGCCCGCGATGCATTACTACAATTCGGTCACCCAACGCCAACGCTTCCGCCTGGTCGTGCGTGACGTACACCAGGCAACCTCGTACGCGCTGACGCAAACGTCTGATTTCACGTCGCATCTCGACCCGCAACTGGGCGTCGAGATGTGATAACGGTTCGTCCAACAAAAACGCCGCCGGTTGGCGGACGATGGCTCGGCCCAAAGCAACTCGTTGGCACTCGCCCCCGGACAACTGCCGGGGCCACCGCTCCAACAGGTGCTCGATGCCGAGGATCCGCGCCGCCTCCTGCACTTGCCCGGCAATCGCCCGCCGCTGGGCTGCCTGCCGCTCGGCTGCCGCCGGCTGCCGCCAACGCATCCAGCCACGTCGGATCCTGCCACCATCGCAGCGCCACGTCAGTCCTACCGCCATGTTCTTGAACACCGTCATGTGCGGGTACAAGACACTGTGCTGGAACACCATGGCGATGTCACGATCTCGCGGTGCCACCCGATTCACCGGCCGGCCGTCTATCCAGATCATACCCTGATCGGGACGTTCGAGACCGGCGATCAGCCGCAGCGTCGTCGTCTTGCCGCAACCGCTGGGACCGACCAACACGACCAGTTCCTGATCTCGAACCTCCAGATTCAAGTCCTGGACCGCGATCACCGACCCGCCGAACACCTTGGACACGCCCTGCAATAGCAACTCGGCCATGTCCGATGTCCCGCGCGGAGCGCCAAGAAAACGACCCACTCCGGCGGGGAGCGGGTGCTGCGACGGACAATCGTTCGAACACCTTCTAACATCACAACTTAGTGTGATTATTAGTGCCGCTAGGATACAAGTATCCCTCAAAGGTGTCAAGCTGCGGCGTCAGATGAATCGCCGAACGGCCAGGGAACTGGCCTGTCCGGTCGGGGTCACGCTGATCGATAGGAACGCATCGCCCGGCGGGACATCGGCCGAGGCGACCACATGGACCGGGCACTGCGGGTCGGGGATTTCGTAGTTGAGGACGGGGAACAGCCGGTTGTGTTGCAGCGCCAGGACGCTGGCGATCAGCTCGATGACGCCCCCGGCAGCTCCCGGGTTGCCCAAATAGCTCTTGGCGGCCGTGACCGGCACGGGGGCCGGCCTCGCCCCCAGGACTTCCTGGATGGCCTGGGCCTCGGCCGCATCCGACCGGCGCGTGGAAAGGCCATGGGCATGGACGTGACCGACGTCCGCCGGATCCAGGCCCGCGCTGCGGAGCGTCTGACGCAGGGCGCTGCGAATGGCGGCCCGCAAATCGCCCACCCCGCGTGCGTCCATGACCGCCGACGAACCGCTGCCGACCACCTCGGCCAGAATCTGCGCCCCGCGCGCCTGCGCTGTTTCCAGCGACTCGAGCACCACGGCACCGGCTCCTTCACCGAGCACCATGCCCGTGCGCTGCAGGTCGAACGGCCGGCACACCCGGCTCGGATCGTCACCCGTCCGGGCGATTTCCTCCTGCAACACCACATGCAGCGTCCGCAGCGGGTGCACACGCGTGCCCGTTGCCCCCGCCACAATCACATCGGCTGCCCCCCGCGCTATCAGCCGGCTGGCCTCGCCAACGGCCAGCAAGGACGAGGCCTCACGCATGGTCAGCGAGTTGCTGGGCCCCCGCAGATCGTTGTAGATCGCGATGTGGCTGGCCGGCATGTTCGGCAGGTACTTGAGCAGCCACAGCGGGGTGATTCGCGGGATACCTTCCCCCGCCCACCGCGGAAAATCGAACTGCCGCTCGTCGTCCAGGCAGTTGGCCATCGCATCCACGAACTCGTCCGGACCAGACAATATATAGTCGCTTCCGAACACGACCCCCGTCCGCTCCACATCGAACGCGCCGGCACGCAGGCCGGCACCGGCCAACGCACGCTGGGCTGCCGCCACCCCCATCTGGATCTCGCGGCACATCACCTTGATGCCCTTGCGGATCGCCCGCGTCTGGTCTTTGTCCAGGGGACCGAAGTCGGCGATATCGCCGGTGAACTCGCGCGCCTCCGCCGCCCAGGGCATCTGCAGCAGATTGCCGGGCAGCGTCTCCGTAGCCCGGACCCCGGAACGCCCTGTGGTGAGCGCGTCCCAAAACGACTCGACAGTGTTCCCCAGAGGACTAATCAGACCGAGTCCCGTGATGACGACGCGGCGCGGTGTGGCGATCGGCATAGGAGGCGAACAACAGCAACAAAGTGAGGGGTGAGTGGCACGGCAGGCAGTCCGCTACGCACACGCCCGTCGCGACGCGTACGTCCCAGAATTGCCCGAAGTGGCGCATTGTAAAGACCCCTGGCGGCGAAGTCGAGGTGCTGAGCCGGGCGCCCAAGACGCGGCCGCTGGCCGATCGCTCTGACTGATCGCTCGGGCTCAGGCCTGTTTGCGCGAGACGGCGATGCGGCGCCGCTGCAGGTCCACCTCCAACACTTTGACCCGGACGACATCGCCGACCGAAACCACCTCGCTGGGTGTCTGGACAAAGTGGTTGGCGAGTTCCGAGATGTGGATCAGTCCATCCTGATGCACACCCAGATCGATAAACGCACCGAAGCGGGTGACGTTGGTGATCACGCCCTCCAGGACCATCCCCACCTTGACGTCCTCGAGGTCGTTGACCCCATCAGTGAACTGGACGGCCTGGAACGCCTGGCGGGGGTCGCGGCCCGGTTTGGCCAGCTCGGCCAGGATGTCCAGGATCGTGGGCAGGCCGCAGTGTTCGTCGACGAAATCGTGCGCGTGGAGCTGGCCGGCCAGGGACGCGTTGCCGACAAGCTCGCGGGCAGTGACGCCCAGCCTGACGGCCATTTTCTCGGCGACCGCATAGCGTTCGGGGTGGACGGCCGAGTTATCCAGCGGCTGGTCGCCACCGCGAACGCGCAGGAACCCGGCGGCCTGCTCGAACACTTTCGGGCCCAGCTTGGGGACCTGCAGCAGCTGTTGCCGGGAGCCGAACGGGCCGTGGGCATCGCGATGCGCGACGATCCGATCGGCCAGTTTCGGGCCGATTCCGGCCACGTATGCCAACAGGGAGCTGCTGGCCATGTTCACGTCGACTCCCACCGAATTGACACAGGATTCCACTTCGCGTTCCAGGCCGCGCCGCAGCAGCGACTGGTTCACATCATGCTGGTACTGGCCGACCCCGATCGACTTGGGGTCGATCTTGACCAGCTCGGCCAGCGGATCCTGGAGACGGTGCGCGATGCTGATCGCGCCGCGGACGGTGACGTCCAGTGTGGGGTATTCCTGGGCCGCCAGCTCGCTGGCCGAGTAGATCGACGCGCCCGATTCGCTCACCAGTACCTTGACCGGCGTCCGGCTGCCGCCCGCGGCGCTGAGTTCCTTCAGCAGGCCGCTGACCACCGCGTCGGTCTCGCGGGAGGCGGTGCCGTTGCCGATCGCGATCAGTTCCACGTGGTGGCGGGCAATCAAGTTGCGGAGTGTGGCGGTGGCGCCGGCGACGTCTTGGCGGGGTGGCGTCGGATAGATCGTGCGGCTCTCGAGGAACTTGCCGGTGCGGTCGACCACCGCCAGCTTGCAGCCGGTGCGATAGCCCGGGTCGATGCCGAGCGTGACGTGCGGGCCAGCCGGCGGCGCCAGGAGCAGCTGGCGGAGATTCTGCACGAACACCTGGATCGCCTCCTCGTCGGCGCGTTCCTTGAGTTCCTGGAGCGTGGCCGACTCGATGGCGGGGAGCAGCAGGCGGCGATAGCAGTCGGCGACCGTCTGCAGCAGCTCCGGGTGGAACTCGAACTGGCGGTTATGTGCCAGGCGCTGTTGGAGCTGCCGCACGGCGTAGTCGTCATCCAGTTCCACGCCGACGCTGAGCAGCCCTTCGGCCTCACCGCGTTTCATGGCCAGCAGGCGGTGGGACGGAACACGCTTGACCGGCTCCTGGTGATCGAAGTACATCTCGAACTTGGCCGCGTCTTCCTTCTTGCCGCGTTTGACCTGCGAGTGGACGCGGCCGAACTCGCGCGCCTGAGCGCTCAGCCAGCGGCGTGTCTCCAGGTCCTCCGACCACTGCTCGGCCACAATATCGCAAGCGCCCTGGAGCGCTGCCTGCGCGTCGGGTACGTCACGCTCGGGATCGACAAACGGCCGCAACACCGCGGCCCGGGGCTGGCCGAGCGGCCGCTGGTGCCGCAGGAGATCGGCCAGCGGCTGGAGGCCGCGCTCGCGGGCCAGCGTGGCGCGCGTCCGCCGTTTCGGCTTGAACGGCAGGTACAGGTCCTCCAACGCCTGCTTGTCCTGGCACTGTTCGATCTGCTGCCGCAGCTCCGGCGTCAGCTGCCCCTGCTGAGCGATCGTCCGCAGGATGGTGGTCTTGCGCCGCGCCAGCTCGCGGGCCTTGTCCAGCGCGTCTTCGATCGCCCGCAGGGCGGTCTCGTCCAGCCCCCCGGTCGCCTCCTTGCGGTACCGCGCGATGAACGGCAGCGTGTTGCCGTCCTCGAGCAGCTCGATGGCCGCCCGCACCTGACGCTCAGCCACCTGCAGCGCGGCGGCAATTGCCCGCCCCACCTGCTCCAGATCGAAACAGTCCACCGCCGTGTTCTCCATGACCGCAGGTCCTCAGCGTCATCGTCCTCAGAA
>DAISIS010000010.1:2173-3951 GCA_036821925.1 Pirellulaceae bacterium | reverse complement strand
GTGCCGGCGGCGGGAAAACGAAGGGAAATATGATGTGCTCACAACGAGGTCCGATTGCGATGGTGGTCCACGTGGTCGTGCTCTGGCAGACGCTCGCCGTGTGCGGATCGGCGGCCGAACCGGCCGCGGCCGACCAGCCGCGCGCCGTGCTGGAGCGACTCAAGCAAACACGTGTTATCAGTATCCAGGATCATGATAAGTTCAACGCCATCGACCAGGAAGGCATGGCCGGCGTGTGGGGTGACTCACCGGTCAACGAGTACGACCGGAATTACGGCCCGCAACTCAAGAAGTCGCTGGGCATCGAACTGATCGTCGTCCGCTCCGATGAACTGCTGGCCGAAATGGCGCGGGTGACCGATGCGGATGCCGAGCGGCTGGCCGATCTGTGGATTCGCGAGGCGACGGAGGTGAAGCACGTGCAGCGCAGCGACATCATCCGGCCGGCGCGCCTGTATTTCGCCTTCAAACAACTGCTGCAGAAATACGATGCGGCGGCGATCACCTACGACAGCGCGACGCTTACGCTGCGGCCTCAGAAGGTGAAGGCCTGGACCCCCCTGGCCATTCTGGAGCTGAGCAAGGAGAACATTCCGTGTTGCTGCCAGAGCCACGTGGACTGTCTGGTCACGCAGACGATTGGCAGCCTGCTGACCGACGGCCGGCAGGGGTTCGTCGGCGACGTGTTGAACGACTGGGCTTTTACCCCCATCGCCGAGCGACCACAGAACGTGATTGTGATCGGGCACTGCGGCGCGCCGATCACCCCCTTGCCGAACCGGCGGATTCCGTATCTGATCCGCGACCATATCCACAGCGACAAGGAATGGTTCGGCGCGGACGATGTGCCCACCGCGACCACGGTCTCCTGGCCCTCGGACGAGCCGGCGACGGTCGTGAAGTTCGACGTCGGCCGGCAACGCCTCTCCTGCTTCACGGCCCGCGTGTTGGACGGCGACACGCTCTACGAGGACTTCGCCAACTGCATCTGCCGCAACAAGATGGTGGTCCAGATCGACCATCCCGACACGTGTTACCTGCTGCCCTCCGATCCGAACGAAGGTGCGTTTCGCAACTGGTGGGGCAGCTGGGGCTGCCATCAGGTGGTCTTCTACGGTGACCTGACCGGGCCCCTGCGGGAATTCGCCGCCGCCGCAGGATTCGAAGTGGTGGCCGACAAGTGAGCCCTGGGGGACGCCAGATGCAGGGACCGGCACGGGCCAGGACGGGCAACAGACTCCGGATCACGCAGCGCTGGTCAGCGGCCGCTGCGCTGCTGGCGGCGCTCGCGGCGTGGGCAAGTGCGACTGCCGATGGCAGCGGGCCGGCAGCGCAGACGCCGCCGCAGGTGAGCGTGGACACGACCCAGCACGACTTCGGCAAGTCGGACGTGGGCGTGGGCGGACAGCACGCGTTCGTGCTCCGCAACAGCGGTCAGTCGCCCCTGGTGCTCACACGCGGCAAGTCCACCTGCGGCTGCTGCACCTGCGCCTGCACGGTGCGGCTCCCGGAGACCGCCGTGCCCCCCGGCGCAGCGGCCGCTGTGACGCTGGAGTGGCAATCGAAGCTGTTCGTCGGGTCCTTTCGGCAAACGGCGACAATCCTGACGAACGATCCGAACCGCCCTGACGTGACCCTGTCGGTCACCGGCCGGTTCACCGGGCCGGTCGGCGTCGTGCCGTCGCAGGTGTCCTGCGGATCGCTGCGCGTGGGGCAGGCCACGACCTGGGCCGTGCACCTCTACAACTACACGCCGGAAGCGTTCGATATCACGGGCT
>DAISIS010000010.1:0-2073 GCA_036821925.1 Pirellulaceae bacterium | reverse complement strand
CACATCTCGATTCAGACGCTGCCACCGGTGCTGCCCCGGGTGGACATCCGGGTCCGTTTTGCCGTCGTCGAATGACGCGGCTAGTAGCGCGCACCTTGTTGCTGGAGTCCGGCACTGCCGAGCGCGCTGGTAGAGCCGGTGACCAGCGCCTGGCTGGCCTTGCCGAGGCTCTCGACAAACAGCAGGGCGTCTGCGCGGCTGCCCCCGCGGGCAAACAGATTGGGGATGCCCAGCGGCGTCTGGCGGTCGGGGCCCGGCGAGGCGATCACGCCGCAGCTGAGCAACAGCACTTGGTTCGTCGGCCAGCGAAACCGCTCGTGCAGCCGCCAGCTGACCAGCTGGGGAACCTGGATTTCCGCCCGCTGCACCTGCCCGGTGAGCCCCGGCAGATCGATCCCCACCGACACCAGCTTCTCGACCTGGTCCACGTTGCACTTGAGCACCGCGTCGATGGTCCGTTCGTCCTGCGACAAGAGTGGGCTGACCTGCAGCGCGAATCCTTCCTGGATCTGTCCGCGCTCCACGTCGTACCCCATCCAGACGTTGTCCTGCATCCGCGTGTGATACGAGCGGATATAGACGCGCGGCCGCAGACTCGTCACACTCTGCGACTGACCGTTGAAGAACACGAGATTCGGCGCCGAGTGCTCCCGAAAGTCCGCACGCCGCCGCAACTCCGCCAGCAGCAACGCCGCGTCCTCTTTCGAAAGCAGCCAGGCATCAATGCCCGCCGACTGCACCGTGATGGGGTGGAGTCGGTGCAGGAATCCGGCACGCCAGTTCGGATTGTCCACCGCCGCTACACGCACGCCCAGCACATGCGGATCCTGAGTCCCATTGACGAACCGGCCGACCACGTCCGCTACCACCTGCTGCATTTCCGGCGTGTGATAGACGCTCAACGTCGTCGCATTGGCGTTCAACAGGCCCAGCGGCGGTTTGAACCAGACCTCCGTCCCCGTCTCACGCAGAATCCAGTCGATGATGGCCCGCTCCGGCTGCTCCGTGCCCTGGACTCGCGACGTGTAGACACTGATGTCGTACTGCTGCCAGATCTGACCCTGGTCGTTGGGCAGCATGTCCTTGCCCCCAGACCGGACCGGCACCGCCGGAGACGCCGGCTGCACGCGATGCGCATCAAGCGAGGTGTCCGACGAGTCCAGGCTCGCCGTGGCCCGCGGCCTGCCGGTGTCCGCAGCCCGCCAGGTGGCGTCTGCCGACTCACCCGCCACCACAGGCGGTGGCGCCGGAGTCTGCACCGGAACCGTCTGCGCTGCCGCGACCAGATTGACCGCCAGCCATACCACTACGCTGGTCACGCTTCGTGCCATCACGTTCCGCCTCCCTGCCACTCCTGGCCGCCGCCAGCTTCGTCGCCAGACCGGAAGGCCGCCCCACGCAGAACGCTCTCCGAACGTCTTTCTTCCTTCCGGCCGTGCGTCTCCCGTGGCGCACCCGGCAACGCCGCCCGGCGCGCACCACCCACGCACAATGTCGAGCAGGGAGTATAGGGGAAAGCCATCACCAGCCACAATACGGCTTTCCGCCCTTGTGGGGGGTGAATGCGGCAGCCGGTCCGTCGCGAGGCACTCAGGCGGCCTCGGCGGCCGGCCGGGGAGCCGGATGTTGGGCGCGGCGGTCGTTACAGGTACCGGTTGATGAGGTTTTCCAGCATTTCCTGGCGACCGCTGGCGTTGGGTGTGATCTCGCCCTTGGCCAGCATATAGCGTTCGAGCGTCTGGAAATCGGCCTTTCCGGCTTCGATGTCGGCGCCGATGCCTTCGTCCCAGCTGGCGTAGCGTTTGGCCAGCAGGGACTGCAATTCACCGTCGGCGCGGATGGCGGCTGCGATCTTCAGTCCGCGGGCGAACGCATCCATACCGCCGATGTGGGCGTGGAACAGATCCACGGGCTCGAAGCTTTCGCGGCGCACCTTGGCATCGAAGTTGACGCCGCCGGGCGCGAGCCCGCCGAACTTGAGGATCGACAGCATGCACTGAGTCGTCAGGTAGTAATCCGTCGGGAACTGGTCTGTGTCCCAACCGAGGAGCAGGTCGCCGGTGTTGGCGTCGA
>DAISIS010000009.1:25231-28553 GCA_036821925.1 Pirellulaceae bacterium | reverse complement strand
GTCGCCTATCACGGCCAGATCTCGATGGACGGGCGCGCCGTGACCTTTTCCAGCTACGATCCACCGTCACCCGGCATCCTGGCGTGGCCGGAGTTGCGGGACGAGTTGCGGGATATCGGAATGGATCGGCCCCGGCATATCGTGGATCTGGTCCGCGCCCGGATGATTGACGTCCGGTCGCAGGAGTCTCAGCTCGACGATCTGCCCATCATCGCGCGGCTGAATAAAGACCTCGCTTCGCTGCTGTCTCCCGACATGGTGATGGGGGTGCGGTTCGACGTGAACCGCCCGTTTGGCAATGGCCAGGACGACCCCAGCCCGGTGACGGGCAACCTGAACCGGGTGGTGGACGACCACGGTGTGGGACTGAACGAGTTGCGAGGTGAAGACGCGACGGATGAGCGGATCTGGGGCGGGATTCCGTTCGATCATGACAACGATGGGATTGTCGGCGGCGACGAAGACGCGTTTCGCGCGCGCCACGTGTACGCCAAGCGGCTCTACGTCCTGATGATGGCGATCAAGCCGCGCGGCCTGCAGATCGATTTCGACGGGGATCCGAGCAACGACGGCCCGCGTGAGACGGCGTATGGCATTGCCCAGTGGGCGGTGAACGTGGTTGATTTCCGTGACGCCGACTCGATCATGACGCCGTTCGAATTCGATGTCGATCCGTTCAACCAAGGTGTCGAGACGAATTTTGGCTGGGACGTCGACGGCATGCTCGGGACGGCGGATGACACGAGTCTGGAGCGTGGCCTGGTGTGGGGTTGCGAGCGGCCCGAACTGCTCATTACGGAAGCGTTCGCGCTGCACGATCGCCGCACGGAGGACCTTGCGGTGGGGGGGGGCAAGACACCGGATGACGACCCTGATTTCGATCAGCGGCTCGCGCCGCGGGGCTCGTTCTTCCTGGAACTCTACAATCCCTGGGCCGGCGATGAGCGGCTGCCGGGCGAGTTCTACTACAATTCGGTCAGCGGCGGGTGGGCCTCGGGCGTGATGCTCAATCAGGTGACGCAGGGGCCGGCCAACCGGTTTCCGGTGTGGCGGGTCCTGATCGCCAAGGGGGAGAACAAGCACCTGGACCCGGATCACTGGGATGCCACGCAAAGTATGCCGACCAGCGCGGTCGAACGCACCGTGTACTTCACGCCGTTTCCGGGTCCAGCCGTGGGCACGGGCGCCACATACTACACCGATCTCCCAGTGGCGCCGATTCTGCCCGGCCGCTACGCGGTCGTCGGTTCGGCCGGTCAGACCGTTGACGAGTCGGGCAGTCCGCTGGATCAGGACGGTGACGGCGTACGTGATTTCATCACGACCATCGGGCGGCGGGTCGACGCCCTGGAAGACGGCATGGGAGGGCTGAACTATGCAGGCACGCGGCGCATCGTCCTGGAACCCAGCCTGAACGTCGGGGAGCACCAGGCGCAGGTGCTGGGCAACCTGGCGCCGATAGTGGAACCGGTGCCGCCGGACATCCAGCCGGCCGTCGGGGTGGTCATCAACTTGCCGTCCTCGCTCAACGTGTCGGAACCGCTCGTCGGGTATCCGGCCACCGGGCCGGCTCCCGCGGTATGGGATCCGACCGGGGCAGATTACGAGGGCGCCTACACCCCGCCACTCGGTTCACCGCTCGACGACGATTCGGACCTGCTGGAAGACAAGACCACGGAAGATTACTGTTTCGTGCACCTGCAGCGGCTGGCCAATCCGCTGCTCCCGTACGACGCGTCGCTCAATCCCTATCTGACCGTCGACTCGATGTCGTGCGATCTGACGGCCTTCAATGGAGTCACTGCGGACATCGATCCGAACGCCGGTTCGGAGGAGCTGCGGATGACCACGCGGGAACGCGGGCGCAGCTTGGACGTGGCCACCATGCCGCGGGCGCTGTGGAAGCACGAGCCGGGCGCGACGGAGCCGGGCGGGGTGGCTGTGCCAGAGAGCGTGCCGGAGACCATGCCGATTCACTTCCAGGATCAGGTGCTGGGGCACACCTTCGGGTATCTCAACCGCGCCTACGGCGAGGGGTACACGGCCGCCACGGCGCCCGTCCCGGACTCGTTTCCGGGACCGCTGTTGAACCGCCCGAGCACGTTCTACATTGGCGCACCGATTGTCAACCCGGCGAGCCCCGATGCGCTGTATCACCATCCGTTCCCCTGGCTCACCTGGCTCAACCGCCCGTTTGTCAGCGCGTATGAGTTGATGCTCGTGCCCAAGTCGCGCTCGTCGCGCCTGGCCTACGACTACAGCCTCATGCCGCCACCGGGGCCCGTCTATGAGCCGGACTCGCCCGGGTACTTCGGCCACCTGCTGAACTTCTTCGAGACGAGTGACGAGACGTCGGACGGCGGCAACTTCTACCGGTTGTTCGAACTGGTGCAGGTGCCCTCGCGGTTCGTGAACGCCGATCTGTACCTGAATCCGAACCTGTTTGCCGGCACCAGCACGGACGGCACCGGCCTGTTCCATCCGCCGTTCAACCGGATCTCCGAGTATCGTGATCCAGGCCGGATCAATTTGAACACGATCTATTTCCGCGGCGTCTGGAACGGGGTGCTGGCGGGGCATGACGGCGGGTCCGGATGGGATTGGGAGGACCTCGTGCGCAGTCGCCGCGGCTACGACGGTGCGGCGGGCGACGTCTTCGAGCTGAATCCAGCTTATCCGTCGTTCTTCACCAATCCGTTCCGGCCGGTGGGTGCGGGACGACTAGTGCCGCCGACGACCTCCGCGGCTCGACTCTATCGGGCGGACGTCGAAACTACGTTGCTGCGCAGCCGCGCGGTCGGTAACGAGGATCCGGTGACCCCGTTGTGGGAGAACTCGTCAGACCAGATCTACAACGACACTGATCGCAACCCGTATTTCCGCTACCAGGGCATCGACCGGCTGGGCAACCTGGTTACCACACGGTCGAACGTCTATGCGGTGTGGATCACGATGGGGTACTTCGAGGTGGAACCGAGCCCGACGCCGGTCGCGTTGGACGAACTGCGCGCGCATCCCGACGGGTATCGGTTGGGTAAGGAACTGGGTTCCGATACCGGCAACGTAAAACGTCACCGGGCGTTCTATCTGATCGATCGCAGTATCCCCGTGGCCTTTGAACCGGGCGAGAACCACAATGTCGACCGCGCCATCGTGCTGCGGCGGTTCATTGAGTGAGACAGCAGGCGAACGCAAGTGAAGGCGCTCCCCTCGGCACCGCCTGTGCGCTGAGGGGAGCGTCGGGCATTTGGTGCCCGTACTCGTGCTCGTGCTGGTATCGTGCCGGGCACCAGCGTGGCGGTCAGACAAGCAGCTGGGCAAA